>JAGPEO010000382.1 GCA_018056925.1 Phycisphaerae bacterium | reverse complement strand
CATTCACCAGGACGGTCTGCCGGAACCAGTGGTCTACGGGGAGGTTCTGCCATTCCGGCCCGGGGAAAGCCGGCGGAGCGGCCGGATTCTCGTCGGTCAGATAGCCGGCGTGAATGGCGGTGCCTCCCGCGGCATCGGCCCAGGTGTACAGGCTCTGCATGTAGATCTCCGGCCCGCCGACGGACCCGGAAGGCTGCATGGACCAGCTACCCACGTTGTCGACCGCCGGCAGGGTCCCGGTGAACTTCGCGCAGAAGTCATAGCTGATGCGCACGATGGATTCAGCCGCCCAGTTGTAGTCATGTTGACTGCGAGCGTAGGCGTCGTCACCCATCGCGCGGCCGCCGAAGAATTGCGCACCGCCATAAGGGTTTTGCGGGATCCCGTAGGGGTTATCCGCGTATGTATAAACGTAGCCGTCGACCGAGCCTGCCACATCAGGCGTGTACCAGCCCTGCTGTCCGCTCAGACCGGTACCGGCGGCAGAACCCACGTAACCCTGTGAACTTTCGAAGCCTGTGACAAAGGCAGCGGGTGCTACCGAAGTTAAGGTGAAACAGATAAGAATAACAATAAGGCGTCTCATTCCTAATCCTCCTCAACATAGTGTCAGAGATGGCGCAAATGCGCTCCTCCTTCCCTCGGAAGCTCACTGCCAGATTGCGCTTTTGTGTGGTGAAGTCAATTATAAATTGGCGCGGCAACTTCCGACTTTTTGAGGCGGAAAAGCGGAGGCGCAACAGTAAGGCGGTGACTAGGAATCCGACACCCAGTGGCGACAACCCGGCCCGCTGGGCATAAGCCTTTGAAGGCTAACAAGCTAAGGTTTTCGCGCGCAGACCGTGCTTGCCAAACGGGCCAGTCAGGCGAATGTAGCCATCGCCGGCGTCGCCCTAAACGGCGGGAGCCGGTGATGCGCGACCCGCTGACTAAACATGTCGTCTAGACATTCGGCGCCGTAACCACAGTTGTGGAAGAGAACAGCGCTGGACATGGCCGCTACGTCACCGACCAGGACGTGCGCTGCTTCTGTACTATCACCGGTCTTGACTGCCTGCCGATGCTGATGAAGGCCAGCTATGTCAGGCCCGTTCTTGGGAGCCGCCGGAGCGCAGCACCTGTACTTCTGGTCGTCAACTTGTTCTCGCGCCGCGCAAATCCTCTCCCCCCGCGCCGCAACTCCTTGGCTCTTCGCGGTCTTGGCGCTCTTAGCGTCTTGGCGGTTGCCTTGATCGACGCCTCCGCATCCGCTTCCGCCGACGTCTTGGGCGGGTTCCGGCGGCCCTGCGTTCCCGGCGGGCACGCCTGTTGTCGCTTACAGGGCTTACAGCGCGGGGCTGGAATCGCGGGTGGCGTGCTGCTAAGATGTTGCGCAATTCGCTGGTGAGCGTAGCTCAGCTGGTTAGAGCACGAGGTTGTGGTCCTCGGGGTCGTGGGTTCGAATCCCATCGCTCACCCTTTACCATTTACCAAAGCTTGCGGCGGCTGACATTTATCAGACGTTTGCGAGGGCTGGCATCTCGGGGCCCTTAGGGCGCTTGCTCTCGGACCTGGATGCCTCGATCTCCAGACCCCGTAATCGCTGGATTGCTCGAAGCCGGCAGTCCTGGCCGCTGGAAGTTGCTCCCGGGCCCCGAAATTAGCGCTGGGCATCAAAATCCGCTACGGCCGTAAAAAACTCGCCCTGGCCGCTCGCTCCCGCCACCAAGACTCTCTGGCCGCCAAAACTTGCTCCTGCCCCGCGCGTTTTGAATACTTTTGTTGCGACGCACGTGCCGGTGTCGGCCGGCGGTGAACGGAGCGGTTTCCGGCATCGCAACGTCTGCCTCTCGCGAGGGGCGTGCGCGGGATTCTTATCCCGGGCGCGCCCCTTTCGCGAAGCACACGCCCTGCGCTGCGATTGCAGGTCCAGCGCAACAGGCCCCTGCACTGATGTCAGGTGCTCTCCTCCTTGCGAGTCCGGCCCGCTCCGGCCCGTTTTCGCATAGGCGCGATATTCGCCGCCGCCGCCGCCGCAGGCCTATCGCCCCTTCACGCGCACAAGGTGCCCTTCACCGCGCACAGGCGGCGCTCGGCAGCGCATCCACGTACCCTCAGCCAGCATTCCTCGCCGATAAGCCTTTCGGAAATTTACGAAACGCTTGGGACCGATCGGTGATCTCGCTCGCTCAGTGAACTCGCTTAGGACCGACCAGTGCATCGCGCGGCCATCGGCTTAATTCTGACGATCGCCAGCTTCGGCTGGGGCGCCGACGTGCGCTACGTCGCGACGCGGGAGGTGCTGCTCGCCTACGCCACCGCTAACCCGGCGCCGGTCGAGCAGGTCGACCTGTGGGTCACACGTGACGGCGGCAAAACCTGGAGCCGCGAGCCCGGCCGGCCGTGCGGGCGCCAGACCTTGGCCTTCCAGGCCCCGGCTGACGGCTGGTACGGCTTCTATCTCGTGTTGCACAACTCAGCCGGCGTTTCGGCCGACCCGCCAGCGGCCGGCACCGAGCCGCACAGCATGGCGATAGTCGATACCGTCGCGCCCGTGCTGCAACTCCATCGCGGAAGCGAGCCGCCGCGGATCGTTGCCGGCTGCCCCTTCAGCCTGCGTTTGTCACTCATAGACGAGCATCTCGGCCCGCGGCCACTGCGCGCCTTCACACGAACGCACGGCGAGGAAACCTGGGTCGATGGCGGATGGGCGGACCTCGACGGCCCCGAGCTGACCTGGAGCGCTCCCGCGGACCTGGCCGGCCCGGTCGATCTACGAATCGTCGCCACCGATCTGGCCGGCAATCGGGCGCTCGATGACCTGCTCGATGTGCCGGTTGAGGCCGCGCCTCCACCGCCGGACGCCGAACCGATTACCGAAACCCCTACTCCCGCCCCCCCTGCGGAGCCCGCATCCGCCTCGCGCCGCTATGCCCTCGGCGAGCTCGACAAACTCAACGAGCTGCGCAACCTGAGCGCCAAATTGGGCGCAACCGGCAACTACGCCCAAGCTGCCGAAGCGCTTCGACAGGCCGTCGAAATGTGGCCCGATGACCCCGACCTCCTGGCCAGCCTGGCCGAAGCCGTGTACTCGGACGGTCGCCACGATGAGGCCGAGCATTGGTTCTCGACGGCGATCGCCGCTGATCCCGATCACTTCCGCGCGTTGGAAGGCC
>JAGPEO010000381.1 GCA_018056925.1 Phycisphaerae bacterium | reverse complement strand
TGGTGCTGGCCCGATAGCGGCGGCCGGAGCGCGCCCGCAGGACCTTGGCGCGTTTGGCATCGCTCATTTTGTCGTATTCTTCCTGCTGCTCCTTGGCGATGATGGCGCGATCGTTGAGCAAAGCGATCGCCCGCTGCCGCGCGGCCAGGCTGCCGTCGATGGCCAGGGTGGCCAAGCGCTCGGCGAAGCGCTGCACTTCCTTGGCCTTGGGCAGGGTCGTACGAATTTCGCCGTGCTCTATCAGGCTCTGCACCAAATTACGCCGCAGCGCCCGGCGATGGGCGGTCGTGCGGTTCAGTTTTCGTCCGGCAACATTATGTCGCATGCCTACCTCAAATCTGCACACCCGACGCGCCGGCCGAGACCGGGTTCAACCCAGGCCCCGACGACTGGCCGGATACGTCCATCCCCAGCGCCAAGCCGTGCTCAGCGAGCTTGCGCTTGACCTCCATGAGCGAGGTTTTGCCGAAGCTGCGCAGTTGCAGCAGTTCTTCTTCCGTCAGGCGCACCAAGTCCCCGATGGTTGTGACCTTGGCCGATTCCAGGCAGTTGCTGGCCCGAACCGAGAGTTCCAGGTCGGCAATCGGGCGGTCGAGCCGGCGCCGCACTTCGTCATCCACGGGCGGCGGCGGCGTGATGCGCGCCTCGCCCGCGGTCTGAATCTGGCCCAAATCGTAGTACTGCACGAACGGGTTGAGGTGCTTGCGCAGGATTTTGGCGGCTTCGACCAGGGCATGCTCCGGCCGGACGGTCCCCTTGGTCCAGATTTCCAGGACCAGGCGATCGTAGTTGACCTTCTGGCCGACGCGCGTTTCCTCGGTGCGGTAGCGGACGCGCGTGACGGGCGAGTAGAGAGCGTCGATTGGGATTACGCCGATCTCGGTGTTATCGTCGATCAGTTCGCTGGCCGGAACGTACCCGCGGCCGCGAGCGACGGTCAGCTCGGCCGAGAATGGCACGTCGTCGGTCAAGGTTGCGATAAGCTGATCGGGGTTGTAGATGACGATGGCGGGATCGGTCACGAAGTCGCGGGCGTGGATTTCGCCCTTTTCGCGGCGTTCGACGCGCATCGTCTTCGGCGTTTCGGAGTCGAGGTCGACCACGAGCGCCTTCATATTGAGAATGATGTCCGTCACATCTTCGAGCACGCCGGGCAGCGACGTGAACTCGTGTTCGGCGCCGGCGATCCGGGCGTGCGTGACGGCCGAACCCTCCAGGCTGGACAGCAGAATTCGCCGCAAGCTGTTGCCGACCGTCGTACCAAATCCGCGTTCGAAGGGCTCTACCGTGAACAGGCCGTACGTGTCCGTGCTGAGCGCCTCGTCGCGCACGACACGTGTCGGCAGTTCCAGGCCCCGCCATCTGATCCGCATTTGCTCATGCCTCCCGAGAGGTCTTCTCTCGGCTAATCCCAATCAAACCTGGCGACGTCAGCGCGAGGCGAACTCGACGATGAGCTGCTCTTCCACCGGAATGAGCACGTCCTCACGGCTGGGCAACGCCAACACGGTGGCTTCCAGTTTGGCTGGGTCCACCTGCAGCCAGCTCTGGGGGGGCGGGTTCGGCACGCCCTCGAGCAACTGCATCTGACTCTGTGCATACTTGCGCGACCGCTCGCGCGAATGCACCGCGATGCGATCGCCCACCTCGACCAGGTAACCCGGCTTGTCGACCTTGCGGCCGTTCACCAGGATGTGCCCGTGTACGATGGCCTGGCGCGCCCCGCGGCGGCCGGCGATGAAACGGGTCTTATAGACTACGTTATCCAGGCGGCGCTCCAGGATCCGCAGCAGCTCCTCGCCGGTGTTGCCGGGCGAGCGGGCGGCCAGATCGTAGTAGCGCATGAACTGCCGCTCGAGGATGCCGTAGTGGCGCTTGACCTTTTGCTTTTCGCGCAAGCGGACCGCATATTCCGAGGAGCGGCCGCGGCGCCACATGTGCATACCGGGCGGGTAATTCTTGTATTCGCGTTCGAGCGGGTTCTTGCCGCTCTCGTCGCGGATGGGCTTGAGCATCAGATTGACGCCCTCGCGCCGCGAGAGCCGCGTGCTGGGTCCCGTATATCGACTCATGGGCTACACCCTGCGCTTCTTGCGCGGACGGCACCCGTTGTGAGGCAACGGGGTGACGTCTTCAATTGACTGAATCCGCAGACCGGCGGCCTGCAGGGCGGTGATGGCGGATTCGCGCCCCGAGCCGGGGCCCTTCACCCGCACCTCGACTTCCAAAACGCCGAACTTGCGGGCTTCGTTCGCCACGTATTGGGCGGCGCGTTGCGCGGCGAAGGGCGTGCTCTTGCGGGCGCCGGAGAATTTCTTTTCGCCGCCGCCCAGCGGCACTGAGCCCGATGAGGCCCAGCACAACACGTCGCCGTTCATATCGGTGAGCGTGATAATGGTATTGTTGAACGAAGCGCGCACGTGCGCGATGGCCTTCGCCACGCTGCGTTTCTGACGTCTTTTGGCGCCTGTTGCCTTGGCCAAGTTCCGGTCTCCTGCGATGCGTTAACCGCGATGCATTTCCTTGATACCCTTCTTGCCGGCCACCGTCTTGCGCGGCCCCTTGCGCGTCCGGGCGTTCGTCTTGGTGCGCTGCCCGCGCACCGGAAGGCCACGCATGTGGCGCAGCCCGCGGTAACAGCGGATATCGCGCAGCCGCGCGATGTTCTGCTGCACCTGCCGCCGCAACTGACCTTCGACGACGTAGTCGCTTTCGATCAGGTTGGCGATGCGGCTGACCTGATCTTCAGTGAGCTTGCCGGCGCGGATGGCCGGATCGATCTGAGCCTTGGCGCAGATTTCCCGCGCCCGGAACGGCCCGACGCCGTAAATCCGCTGCAAAGCGATGTCCGTCCGTTTGTCACTGGGAATGTCAACACCCGCGATACGAGCCATACCGTTCCGCCTTCTCTAACTACCCTTGGCGCTGCTTATGGCGCGGGTTGGTGCAGATCACTCGCACCACGCCCTTGCGCTTAACGATTTTGCAGTTCTCACAAATGCGTTTGACGCTGCTGCGTACCTTCATGGCAACCTCGCACCGCCGCTGGCGGCTGACCGGTCAAAAACCGGTCCTCAACGACCGTCCGTCAGGACATCCGGGCCGTTGGCCGTAACCGCCACGGTGTCCTCAAAATGCGCCGCCGGCCGGCGGTCCTTCGTGACCACTGCCCAGCGATACGCGTCGTCGCCGAACTC
>JAGPEO010000062.1 GCA_018056925.1 Phycisphaerae bacterium | reverse complement strand
GCCAGCCCGGCCAGAGCCAGTGTGGCGATTCGCTCCTGCCCGTCGAACAGAGGTTCGCAGCCGGTAATGTCGATCAACAGCGATTGCGGCGGGCAAGGATCGACCAGGGGGCTGAAGCGCACCGCCCAATCGGCGAGCTTCTGGAGAACAATTTGGTCACGTTGTGAGTCGTGCGGGCGTGTGGTCACCTCAGGGAGGAGCGCGCGGGCCTGGGCCAGCGACATCCCCGGACGCAGACCCGCCTGCAGCGCTTGGGCGTCCAGGCAGGCTATCTTTTGGGCCAAGCCCACGGCTTGCGTAAGGACGAGCGGTCCGGCGAGCACACCTCCGTCCTCCAGCCGCCGAACCTGATCGGTGGACAAGAACGGCAGATATAGGCACATGAGCCTGCGAGCCGGGCGACGCATGCGATTCCTCTGAATGCCAAACGCATCCTAACTTGCTGCTAACATATAGTATGCCTGCCAAGACATCAAGCAGAATGCATCGCAGAATGGCGGCTGGTGCAGTTACCACCGGCGACTCTGCAACAGTGCAGTGAAGCTGAAAATGCGACCAACCCGACCAGGCGCGACCCCTCGTGGCATCATTGTGGCGTCTAACGTGGCCGCGTCATAACCGCCCTGTAAGCTCTGGATTCGTCTTAGGTAAATCGAGGCGGCAACCCGTCACGTGGTCCTGAAGCCGCGCCCACGCGCCCAAAGGTACAGTGTGCCACCCGGGTATAGAGTCACCAATGAAAGGCGCTTCAGCGCGACTAGTATTATGGTGGGGCAGCCCTTGACGGTCAGCAGCAGTTTACCTTAGTATCTGATAGTTGCTGGACTGGGAAAAGCGGTCGTTTGGCAACTATACTAGACGTACAACATGTAATGGAGATGCGCCATGGCTAAAGCCACACGCAGTAGAGCGGTTCGAAGAGGGATGGCCGCGGGTCGTCCCGCCCGACAGGGTGGGCTGGCGCCGATGAGTGTGATGCAAAACCTTACGCAGGCTCGTGAAGAACTGATCGCGCAGCGCGCTGCGCTGGACGAACAGCTTGCGGCACTGGACACAGCCCTGTCGGCCATGGGCCGGCGACCAATGGCAGCCCGCCCGGCCCCCGGCGGTCCGGCGCTGCGGGCTGGCGGCCGGCGCCCGCAGGGCGTTGCCGCAGGGCGGCGGCCTGGTTCCCTGAAGGAACACATCGCGCGCGTGCTCTCTGCCACCGGTGGTCCTATGGCAGTCAAGGATATCACCGAAGGCGTCCGCCGCGGCGGCTACGAAACCCGCAACAAGACCTTGGCTAAAAGCGTAGGCATCGCCCTGACGCAAATGCCGGAGGTCGACAAGGTCGGGCGTGGCCTGTTCCGTCTGAAATAGCCGCGCGCCACGGATACTCTCGCTTGTTCTGATCTCATCCTCGGGATGCCGCTCCGGCAGGTAGTCCGGGACGGCATCTTTGTTTTGCCGCCGCGGGGGGGCGTCGCGGCCGGCCGCCCGGTCCTTATAATCTCCCCCATGAAAACCGATTTCTTGGCAGACTTGCAGCAGCGCGACCTGGTGCACCAGCTATCCGCGCCGGAAGTGACGGCTTTGCTGAGCGAGCAGCGCGTCACGGGCTACATTGGATTTGATCCCACCGCCGACAGCTTGCACGTCGGCAGCTTGCTCCCGCTCATCACCTTGATGCGCTTTCAGCGCGCGGGTCACCGTCCGATCGGTTTGATCGGCGGCGGAACCGGGCTGATCGGCGATCCCAGCGGGCGCACTTCGGAGCGCACCCTCCTGGACCGGGAGCGCCTGGCCCAGAACTTGGCCGGCATTCGCCGCCAGGTGGAGCGCTTTCTCGACCTCTCCGGCGACGCCCTGCTTGTCGACAACGCCGAATGGCTGGAGAGTTTGAATCTGATCGATTTTCTGCGCGACATCGGAAAGCACTTTTCGGTCAATCAGATGATCGCGCGCGATTCAGTGCGCATGCGACTGGAGACGCGTGAACAAGGTCTCTCTTTCACCGAATTCACTTATATGCTGCTCCAGGCTTACGATTTCCTGGCACTGTTTGACCGCTACGGCTGCCGTTTACAGATGGGCGGCAGCGACCAGTGGGGCAACATCCTCTCGGGCTGCGATCTGATCCGGCGGCTGCGCGGGGCCGAGGCGTATGGTGTGACGATGCCGCTGGTGACCCGGGCCGACGGGCGGAAATTCGGAAAATCAGAAGAAGGCAACGTGTGGCTGGATGGGCGGCGCACCAGCCCCTACCAGTTTTACCAGTTCTGGATCAACGTGGACGACGCCGACGTCGTTCGCTATTTGAAGTATTTCACGTTTCTGCCGCTGCCCGAGATCGCGGAAATTGAGCGGGAAGTGGCGGCCGCTCCGGAGAAACGCACGGCGCAGCGCGTGCTCGCCGAGGAAGTAACGCGTTTGGTGCACGGTCCGGAAGCGCTGGCGCGGGCCGTACGGGCCACGAGCGTTCTCTTTCGCAAGGACGCCGACTACCGCGAACTGACTGCGCAGGAACTCGAGGAGGCGTTTCACGGCGCGCCAACGGCCACCCTCGATCGGGCGGTGCTCGGCACGCCGGAGGCGGGATTGGTGGCGCTGCTGGCTCAGGTTGGGCTGTACTCTTCGCGCAGCATGGCCCGCAAGGACCTGCCCAGCGGAGCGGTTACCGTGAACAACAGGCCGGTTCGAGAGCTCGACCGCGTTCTGACTGAAAGCGATTTGCTGCCCGGCGGCTTTATCATCTTGCGCAAGGGCAAGAAGCACCACCACGTATTACGCGTGCGGCAGAGTTGAGGGGAAGCCGCGGAGCCGGCCGTAGCGGAGCTCGCGCGCTGCGGCGAGTCTTGAATTCCCGGGACATCATGACACCATACTCATATCTACTACTTTGCTCATTCCATGTCTCCTACGTCGCTTGACCTGCCTTCGCGACAGAAAAATGTGTGGTGACACTGTGTAGGAGGCTGGGCCGAGCCGTGGTGCAGTGTCTTGAAAACGTGGTAACCCGCGTTTGGGGCCAGTTGTGTTCTTGAGTGGGATCTCCGTCAGGGCTTCCAATCCTGGCGATACAAGGCAAGCTGCACGGTGTCGCGCAGGGCGCCGCGCTTCCACCAGCGCTGTGGAATGCGGCCAACTTCGCGATAGCCGTTGCGGGCCAGGGCTTTTAATGAGCCGCCGTTCTCGGCGAATACTTCAGCCAGCAGCAGCCTCAGGCCGAGGACCTCGAAGGCGTAGCGCGTGCGCACCGCGACGGCGTCGGAGCCAAAGCCGCGGTTCCACAGTGAGCGCCGCCCGATCACGGTGCCGGTGGTGGCTACGCCATGACGGAAGCTGATCTGGTGAATGCCGGCAAAGCCGATGTGTTCTTCCTGCGACAGAGTCTCGATCGCGAACAGCACTTCTGCGGGGTCTTGGGCAGAAGGACTGGATTCGGCCGCACGCTGGAAATAAGCCTCTTCGGCGACGCGCGTGATTGGGTAATCACCAATCAATAGCCAGCGCGTTACCTCTGGATCATTGAGCCAGCGCAAGGCGTTGGCAAAGTGCTTCTCGTACTCCAGCGGCACGAGCCGCACTTTTTTCCCTGTCCAGCCGAAGGGCATAACCTCGCTCATGTTCTATTCCTGTCGCGCGTGCGCAGCAAGAAGGCCACCTTGCGGTGGCCTTCTCGACTGCGGTCGTTTCGAATTTTAGTAGCGGTCCCTTCCGCCGCGGCCGCCGCGGCCGCCGCCATAGCCGCCACGTCCACCGCCGCCGGCGCGCGGCTCGCGCGGGCGCGCCTCGTTGACGGTCAGGGTGCGTCCATCGTGCACTTGACCGTTCAGCGCGGTAATCGCAGCCTGGGCCTCTTCTTCACTGGCCATCTCGACGAACCCAAACCCTTTGCTCTGGCCGGTCACACGATCGCTAATCACTTCCGCGCTCTGAACCGTCCCGTGCCGGGATAGCAGTTCCTCAAGATCTGAGCTGCTAACGCTATAGCTGAGGTTCCCGACATACAACTTCTTGCCCACCGTCATGCTCCTCTTCGATACAGAAACATTTGACCCTACATTTTTCACTTTCAGGGCCGTGTTGAAAGCGGCCTACGCGCGGCCGGAGCGTAAGGAGGCGATAAAGGCAGTGCGATCCGGACTTGAACAAACAGGTCACGTACGCGCCTCGTTCGACGCACCTTCTACGTTCAGTATAACGCCGGTTCGTTTCTTGTAAACCGGCGTGCGAGACCGGTGGGGTCCCAGGACTGTTTTTGTCAAACGGCGATTGCCGAGAGGGGCGCGAGCTGCACCGCGCTCTTTCGGCGAAAATCCGTCATGTCGCTTAAGAGACCGTCGACAACGGCCATCAGCTTTTGCTCGGCGTTGTTGCCGAGGTAAGTGCCGGCCGCCAATTCACGCCTGATCTGGGCGATACGCTCGGGCGTGGCACCGGGCCGATGGCGTGGCCGCGGAACCGGCGCGTCGGGGCCGAGGCTAAATCTTTGCTGCCAAAGTACTTTGCCGCGGAGGCGGCGCTCGCCGATTAACGTCCGGCGCGGACGGCGTGTAAGACCGCTCATGCTGGCACCCTATCTTTTCCTGAACACCTCGCTCGCGGGTCACCCCGACCCGCACCCAACCGCCCGGCTCGCGCTCGGGCTACTTCTGTTATCGAGTGGTCCTTTGAATGTTCTTGCGCTCGTTGGGAGGGACGTTAGCGAGCAGGCTAGCATGGCGAGGCCCCATAAATCGTGATTCTTAACGCATCGGCCCTGCGACGCTCGTCTTGTGTTAAAATGGGCAAAATTCCAGACGCCGCGACCTACTTGAACACAAATTTCTTTTGGCGCAAAAATTCTCGGCGTGGCGCATTTTCTGCGCCGGTTCAATCGCCTGGACGCCAGCCGTCGGTGCTTTTTCGCTCCCTCCGGTCCGTTATTTGCGATTTGGCCGCCCCGCTTCGCTTAGGCCCAGGTTCGGTTATATTGAGCCGCCATGAGCTCGTTCTGGGAGCCGCTGAGGCATTACCAACTATACGGCTGGACCTCCTTTGTGCTGGCGCTGCTGTTGATGCCGCTGGCGATGCGCGTAGCGCGCCGTTTCAGGGTCATGGACTATCCCGACACGTTTCTGAAGCCTCATGCGCGCCCCATCCCGTACCTCGGCGGGACAGCGATTTGTTTGGCTTGGGCGACCGCCCTGGTACTGGCGCTCTCGCGCGGCGTAGAGGTGCGCTTGCTGCTGCCGATGTTGCTGGGCGGCTTGGCCATTTCGACGCTTGGCCTGATAGACGACGTGCGCGGTGTTTCGCCCAAAGCACGCCTGCTTGTCGGCGCGGTTGTGGTTTTGGCGGTTCTGATCAGCGCCGGGGCGGGTTTCCGGCTGGTGGAGGCGATTACTCATCCCATCGCCGAATTTGCGGCGTATTTTTTCGGTGTGCACATTCCCCCGGTTCCAGAAGTAATTGCGATTCCCGTTTCGCTGCTCATCAGTGTCTTTATTGTGCTCGGCGCCTGCAATTCAACTAACCTGATCGACGGAGTTGATGGCCTGTGCGGCGGGGTGACCGGCATCATCTCGTTTGGGTTTTTCCTGCTGGCTTCGTGGCTGGCCTCATGGGGCTACAGTCCACCCGGCGATCCGGTTCGCCTGGTGCTGGCGATCTCCATGTTCGGGGCCGCGCTCGGATTCCTGCCGTGGAATTTCAATCCCGCGCGGATCTTCATGGGCGACGCCGGCAGCATGCTGCTGGGGTTCAACTGTGGGATGCTGATCTTGCTTTTCGCGGAGAAGGGAATCGCACGCTGGATGATCGGCGCGCTGATGATCTTTGCGTTACCGGTCTTCGATACGGCGCTGGCCATGTTCCGGCGCTGGCGCAGCGGGCGGTCGATTTTTGAAGGCGATCGCAGCCACTTCTACGACCAATTGATACAGCGCGGCTGGAGCGTGCGGCAGACGGTGCTCATCTGCTACGGACTTACCGTGCTCTTCGGAGCAATCGGCCTGCTGGTAACCTGGATTGGTCCGGACGGCGTGCCCGTCATTCGGACCCGGTATGCGGTGCCGCTGTATGGTCTGGTCTGCGTGGCGGTTGCATTGGGCGCCAGCCTGGCGGGTCTGACGCATCCGGAGGATAAGCGGCCTGCGGGCGTTGCGACGCAGTCGGACAGCAGTTCCGCCACCGCCGAGAGCCGCAGCTAGCTGTACTTGCAAGACCGCTTCTCGACCGGTCGGCTTTAGCGTCGGAGCACAGGTTCCCGGTCGAGAGCGAGGCCAATCCGAGAACTCAGACAGTCAGGGACCAACGCATGCCCCAGGATATCCTTTGCGAGACCCTCGAAGCCGTAGGCGTGGTTCGCATCAACCGCCCGGAAGCGCTGAACGCACTCAATCCGGCGTTCCTTGAACAAATCGTAGCCGCCCTCGAGCGCTACGATGCCGATGCCGGCATACGCTGCATGTTGCTGGCCGGTAGCGAGCGGGCCTTCTCCTCCGGCTACGACCTGTCGGAGCTGTCCGCGACCGCCCCCATCGACGTTTACCGCAATAATCTTTTCGCCCGCTGGGAGCGCCTGCGCGCCATCCGCAAGCCCATCGTCGCCGCCGTTAGCGGCTATGCCGTCAGCGCCGGGTGCGAGCTGATGCTGGCGGCGGATATCGTCATCGCTTCGGAAACGGCCCGTATTGGGCTGCCGGACACCGGTGTGGGCGCGATCCCTGGCGCGGGCGGCACGCAGCGCCTGACGCGCGTGGCGGGCAAGGCTCTGGCAATGGACATGATTCTCACCGGACGAACGCTGTCGGCCGACGAGGCTCTGCAGGCCGGGTTGGTCAGCCGCGTCGTACCGCGTGAGAACTATCTCTCAGAAGCCATGCACGTCTGCCACGAACTGAGCAAGCGTGCCCCGCTGGCGCTGCAACTGGCCAAGCGCGCGGTGTTGAGCGCTTATGATTCGACGCTGGCGGCAGGACTAGCTCACGAGCACGATCTCTTCCAGATCGTCGTCGGCACGGCGGACTATCGTGAGGGTTTGCGGGCCTCGTTGGAGAAGCGGCCCGCGGTTTTCGCCGGGCGCTGAGAATATCATTAGCTCGGCCGAGCCGGCGCCAGCCGCGCGGACTTGACCGCTAGACCTGTGCGGCGCGATCATTCGCGGCCAAGGACTGGTTCGGCTGGGCATCTTGCCACGGCGCGTACTGCGTGAGGACCTGCTAATGGCCGCTGAGCACAAGGCGAGCAAGCTCGTCAAGAACCTGCGCTTCGAAGAGGCGATGGAGCGCCTGGACGCGATCGTGGCCGCCATGGAAGCGGGGCAGATTGGTCTGGAAGAGTCGCTGGCGAAGTACGAGGAAGCCACGCAATTGGCGGCCCGCTGCCGGGAGATACTCGACCAGGCGGAGCAGCGGATACAAAAGATTCAGCTCGACGCGGCCGGTCGGCCCCAGGTGACGCCATTCGAGCCCCCGCAACCCAGCAGCGGGGTTGAGCCGGATGAGCCGTGCCCGCCCCAGCCGCCGGAGTAAGTCAAAGGTCATGAAATGGCGGCGATTTGGACTGCCGTAGGCTCCGGGCTACGCGGCGCGTGGTACGGGTTGGCGGATGTTTTGCTGCCGCAGACCTGCATAACCTGCGGCCTGTGGATTCCCGCGGGAACAGGTGCTACTTGTGAGCGATGTGCGCAGGAAATCGCCACCCTGCGCCAGGCGAGCTACTGCCCGCGCTGCGGGCGCACCATGGCGGTGCCCGCGATTCACGGCAAATCCTGTGCGCGTTGCATTCACGAGCCCTTCTGGAACATCGCCGGCGTGGCCCGGATCGGTGCTTACCAGGGGGTGTTGCGTCCGCTGATCACTCAGCTCAAGTACCGCGGCCACGAGCGCAACGCCGTGTTTGCCGCAGAACTGCTGGCAGCCGCCATGCAGAGGGCGGGCTGGGCCGCAGACATCGCAGGGCTCGTGCCGGTGCCAATGAGTTGGCTGCGGCGCGTGCAGCGGCCGTGCGACCATGCAGCGCTTTTGGCGACAGCATTGGGCAAGCAACTGGGCTTGCGGGTCATGCCGGTCGTTCGCCGACTCAAGCACAGGCCCAGTCAGACGAATCTCGCCTCACGACAGAGCCGCTTCGCAAATGTGAAGGATTGTTTTGGCCCGAAGCGGTTCGGCGCGCGGTCGGTCGGGGGCAAGACGATCTGCATAGTGGATAATTTGATCACCAGCGGCGCGACGGTCTGTGAACTATCTAAGGTCCTGCGCCGCGCCGGCGCGAAGAAGATTTACGCGGCCGTGATCGCGCGCGCCGTGCTGTTGGGAGATCCCGACAAGCCGCAGCCTGACCCGCCCATCGCCGAGGCGTCTGTTGAGGCGGACCTGCCGAATCAGGGCGTTGATGTTTAATCGCCCTGGCCGCCCCGCGTGAGGCACTCCACAAACGGGTCGATGTCGAACACGTTTACCTCGCCGTCTTGGTTGACGTCTGCCGCCGTCGGGCTGCACATCGGGTAGGCCGCGGCATAGCCGGCCGAGTCGACCATCGCTAGGACGAATGGGTCGATATCGAAGACGTTGACGGCCCCGTCGCAGTTCGTGTCGCATGGCAGTCCGGTGGGGCACCACAGGTCATACACGCGCACTGCGTCGACGCCGGCCTCGGTGATGGAGTTGTTGGGGTTATCGCCGACGGAGAAGCGCAACTGCACTTGCGCCGTCAGGCTGACATAGTCGCGCACGCGCAGCTCGCGGCGCTCCCAGCCGCCCGCACCGCTGACGTGCTCGGCTGTTACCCAAGTTGTGCCGCCGTCATATGAAAGCTGCACGTCCAAAAAGTCCTGTGCCGGCGGCATAAAGTCATCACAGTAGATCCAGCGAGCGTAGCAGATGACCGGGTCGCTGGCGGTGCTGAAATCAAAGAGCGGCGAGTCCAGGTTCGTCGGCCCGTAGTCCACGTCCAAAGCCCCGGCGCGATTGTCCGTGACGTAGCACCGGCCCGAGCCGTCGTAATCGGCCTCCGGCGCGCCGGGTTGGCTGAGCGGCACGCCGCGCTGCCACGCTCCGCTGGTCAGGCTGGGATCGTTCGTAACCGTCCAGCCTTCATCGGCCTCGAAATCGTCGTCCAGATAAACCGCCAGGTTCACGGCCCGCAGGCTGAAGACGTGCGTCGGGGCGTCGCCGGGCTGATAGACCGTAGTGCCTTCGTCGCCCAGAGCGCTGAAGTAGAACTCGATGACGGACCCGCACGGCGCGGGCGGCAGGGCGGCTTGGAAGAGGTCGTCACCCAATGGAGCGAGCGGGCTTGAAACGTACTCGCCGGCGTCGATGCGGTAGTGAACCATCGCGCTGCCGGGAACCAAGGCTTCGCCGCCGTTGCGGATCTGCACGGTCAGCAGCGTCGGAGTATCCGGATCCACGCGGTCGGGCACGCCGTCCGGCACGCCGATGAGCAGCGACGCCAAGTGCACTTGCGCATGATCGACGAGCCAGCCGACAACGCTGCGCGTCATACGCACCGCATAGGGGAAGTTGAGATTGCCGGGCTGCTCGAACGAGTCCGCCGTGCTGTGGTAAAACGGATCGCTCCAGACCTCGCCCTCGATCAGCAGGCAGGCCTGGAAGCCGGCGCTCTCGAACGGGGCGTGATTGCTGTAGGGCGTGTCGCCACCGATGATGGGCGTCAGACCCTGGCCGTACTCGCCGACGGCCGCCGCCAGCGACGCCTTGATGGGATTGGACGCGGTGCGGCCGTAGATGTTGCAGGTGTCGGTGCCCGGGTCGTAGGCGATCATGTCGGCCGAGATCATGCCCAGGAAGTTATCGTCGGCGTGCGCGTCCACGTATTCCTCGCTGCCGATCAGCCCCTGTTCCTCCTGATCGAAGGCAATGAAGCGGATGGTGTAGTCGCTCGGGTACTGGCTGAGGACGCGTGCGGCCTCCAGTACGCCGGCCACGCCGCTGGCGTTGTCATTGGCGCCGGGGCAATTGACCGAATCGTAGTGCGCGCCGAAGACGAAGATTTGATCGGGGTATAGCGTGCCGAGCTTCTCGGCGACGACATTCTCGCCGGAGTAATAGCCGGAGAACGTCTCAAGGTGGGCCGATAGGCCATAACTCTGGAAGAGGGCCAATATGCTATCGCGGGCCGCGTCGTGCTGCGCGCCGCTCAAAGCGCTGCGGCTCATGCCGCTATGGGTGTACAGATGCACATCCATGAGCTGGTAGTAGCTCTCGAGGCTGACCTGGTCGGCCGCGGCCATTCCCTCAGCCGAAGCCAGAGCCGCCGGCAGGACACCCATCAGAATTCCGAACAGGGCCGCCGAAAACTGGATGCATCGTAGATTCATCTTTCGCCCTCAGTCAGGTTCAGTAGTTCGCCAGACGCGGCGCGGCGGCACAACAGAGCGCCGGCCGTAGCGCGCACGGTCGGGCAGGCCTTCTTCTCCAGATTTGATCAGTCTAGCAGTTTTTGCGTGAGAAAGGCAAGGCTTTAATGGTTGGCAGTGCGACGCAAGGCAACCGCCAAGATGCCAAGAGCGCTAAGACCGCCAAGAACGAGGAATGGCGGCGGTGCGGGAGGGAGTAAGCGCAAGCTATCGATTAGGTTTCATTGGCGGTCTCACACATTTGGATGCCCGATAATAGTGGAAAAGGCAACGAGGCAGTCAGTTGGAGACTCGATCTGAGTCGACGGCGGAAGGGTCTATCTTGCCGGGCAAATTACTGCCGCGCTCCGGCCGCGATCAGGGCGCCGGGGCCTTTCTTTTCTCTGGCGGGCGGCCAGAGGCGCGTGGGGTCGTACCAGTGGTCGAGGATGGCCGACCAGCTTCGTTCATCGCCGCTGCGGACGAAGTCGTCGCGGACCTCGCGATAGAACGGGTGCAGCTCGGCATACTTGATGCCGAATTTTCGCATCACGGCCGGGGCACGCCGCTCGCCGTATTCGGCGGTGGCCAGGGCGTAGTGTTCGCGGATGACGCGTCCCTGCTCGGCGACGCTGGGCGGTGGCGGGGCGGGATCGCCGCGCAGAAGGGCGCGCGCTGCGTTGAATATCCACGGGTTGCCGATGCAGCCGCGCGCGATGCTGACACCGTCGACGCCGGTTTGGGCGAACATGGCGGCGATGTCCTCGGCAGTGAACAGGTCGCCGCTGCCGATGATGGTACGCTGGCCCGCGTAACGTTTGACGCGCGCCAGAAACGACCAGTCGCTCGGGCCGACGTAGCGCTGCCGCACGGTACGTGGGTGCACCGTAACGGCGGCGACGTTCATCTCCAGGGCGGCGTCCAGAATTTGGAAGAAGTTGCATTCGCTCTCGGCCGAGTCGTCCATGCCGCGGCGGAGCTTCAGCGTGAGCGGGACTGCGGCCGGCAGGGCGTCCCGCACGCGACGTAGAACATCGATAGCGGTCTGCGGGTCCGAGAGCAGGTACCCGCCACGGCAGCGGCCGAGCACCTTCTTGACCGGGCAGGCGAAGTTCAGGTCGATTACGTCGAAGCCGCTGCGGGCCATGATTTCAGCGGCCTCGGCGATTTGCTCAGGTTGGGAACCCATGAGCTGTCCGCCGATGGGGTGGTCGTCGGGGCTCAGTGCCAGGGTTTCGCGCTGCCGCTTGCCGGGTTGTATAACGATTTTGTCCAGCACGACTTCGCGCAGGGCGTACGGGGCGCCCAGGCGGCGGGCGATGCGGCGCATGGGGGCGTCGCTATAGCCGGCCAGCGCGGCCTGGACTACCGGCAGATCGAATTGCAGCGGGCCGATGGTTAGCACGGCGTCATTGTAGGCGGCGCGTGACCGAAATGCCCGTCGCGCAGACCGGCGGTCAACTGGACGCGCTCTTGATCGCCTTCAGTGCCACAAAGAGAGGAAACTCCTGAGCGGCCCGGTTTTCGGCGCGGCTGTGGCTGCCGGGCTCCGCACGGCGATGCGTGAGCAGCTCTTCGCAGGCGATGATGGCCAGACCGGCCCGCCCGAGGGCATTGATATAGTCGGCCAGCGGCCGATGGTAAAAGAGCGTGTGCTGCTGCGGGTCGCGGCCGGGATGAGTGGCGATGGGGATGCTCAGCGGGGACGCGTAGCGGTCGATGCGCCGGTAACGGGTTTTCTTAGTCTCGTCCCAGCCCCAATCTGACTGGCGCGGAATTCGGAAGCACGGGTGCAGAAGAATAACCACGGCGCGCCCGCCCGGGCGCAGAGCGCGCGACATTTGGGCGAACAGCTCATCGATGGCCTCGAGGTCGTGAACCGCCATCACGCAGGCCGCGGCATCGAACTGCGCGGCCGCCAAGTCGCCCAGGCGGCGAGCGTCGCGCACGACGAATCGCACCCGCTGATCAGCCCCGCCGCGAGCTTTGGCGGCGGCGATCAGCTTGGGGCTGGCATCCACTCCGACGACCAGCTTGGGGTTCGCCGCAAGCAGGGCGCGCACCAGCACGCCCTGTCCGCAGCACAAATCCAGCAATTGCTCGCCCGGCTGCGGATCCAGCAGACGCAGCGCCGCCGGCAGAATGACGTGGCGGTGATAATCCGAGCCCTCGTCTCCCACCAGCCGGTCATACCAACTCGCCACATGATCCCAGCCGCGCGTTGGGGCACTGCGGCCGGCGTCCGTGCGCGGCTGTCGCGCATGCCTGCGCGCGGGACGAGACGCCGGGCGTTCTGTTTTTCGAACCGGTCGGTGCATTCGCGAACGGACTGATTACCTAATAGACGGCCAATACCTAGTAAGCGGCCAGCAGCTACCGGAGGCCGCAGCCTCGGTTGCCTTCGCTGCCGAACGAGCTCCGATTAGACCGGCAGATACTACACGCTCGCAAGCGGAAATCTCACAGAATCGGAATCATTCGGCAATCTTAGAGTGGCTTAACGTAAGGTCAGTCTCAATTCAGAGGCCGTTCAGGCTCTTTTGAGAAGATTCTTCGGACCGGTCTTATCCGTGAAAGGAGAATACCATGCCGCAGAGCCCGGTGGCCGCATTTGAAACGACGATGAACAAAACGCACGAGTGGCTGAAGGAGGTGGCCGACGCGGGCGGTTTCACGGGCGAGCCGCAGGCTTATTCGGCGCTGCGCGCCGTGCTGCACGCGATCCGCGACCGTTTGACGGTGGATGAGGCGGCCCATTTGGGGGCGCAGTTGCCGATGCTGGTGCGCGGCTTTTATTTCGAAGGGTGGAAGCCGGCGGCGTCGCCGCACCGCGAGCGCACCTGGGACGAGTTCGTGCAGAACGTGCGCGAGAGCTTGCGCGGCAATCCGATGATCGAACCGGAGCGTGCCATTGAGGCGACATTCAGGGTACTGGATCAGCGGATCACCATCGGCGAAATAAACGACATCAAGCGCATGCTGCCGCAGGAGGTCCGCGAGCATTGGATTTATGCCCACGCATGATTCTTCAACGCCCGTATCGGACGTTGCACGCGATTTTTAAGAAATGTTATTGATTCACCGGATTTCTTGGTACAATTAGCCGTGTACATAGGAGGATGGCAGTAACCGAGGGCACACAACCTGGGGGATTGCTCACAACGGCCGCTCGCCGCGCGTGAGCAAAAAAGACCATCCACCCAAAAACCGGTTCAGCGGCGTGGGATCAGGCCGGTCCCTGAAGGCACGAGGGTGAAACCGGCTGCCCGATAGCTCCCGCGTTTCGCTTGAACCTTTGAGTTCCAGGAGTGACCTGAATGGCGGTACGCCGCAGCAGGCAACGTGACGTTCGCCGCCCGAAGCCGGCGGCGAGGGGCGGGGGCAGAGGCCGCACTTGGCGGAGCATAGGACTGATCTGCGCCGTACTGCTGGCAATCGGCGGCACAGCAGTCGCTTACTACGTCCGCACCACGGGTGGGGCAGAGGGATTGAGGCCGGGAGCGGCAGCGGGATTCAATCTGCTTCTCGTAACGCTGGACACGGTGCGCGCCGATCATCTTGGCTGCTACGGATATGCGGCGGCGCGCACCCCCAATCTCGATGCCCTGGCCGCTTCGGGGTTGCGTTTTGCGCAGGCGATTGCGCCGGCGCCGCTGACGACACCCTCGCACGCAACCATGATGACCGGCCTGGTTCCGCCCTCCCACGGCGTGCGGGACAACGGCTGCCGCCTGGCGGACGAGCAGACTACGCTGGCGGAAATCCTCTCTGCGCGGGGCTATGCCACGGCGGCGTTCATCAGCTCCTTCACGCTGGAAAGCCGGTATGGCCTGGCGCAAGGCTTTGCGACGTATGATGATGCCTGTGCGCCGCCGGACCGGGTGGTCGGTCACTTCGGCGACACGATGGC
>JAGPEO010000061.1 GCA_018056925.1 Phycisphaerae bacterium | reverse complement strand
AGCTTGCGCACTTCAGGCAGGCACGAGCAGAAGTAGGTAGGTTCAATCCCTACAGCGGAACACCAATGGTGGCCGATGTAAATGTGATGCCGATCACATGGCGGCGCTGAGAGACTGGCCGCCACGGGCCTGCTGATGCGCGTCGAGAACCCCGGCAAAGCGGACACGCTGTATGCGTACGATGCGCTGGCGCGCCTGCTGTACACCTGCCTGGACGTGGATGATGACGGGACGATTGATCTCGGCGAGACCGACCGGATCAGTTCCTCCGTCACGGCCTTCGAATCGGCTGACAGCGCCTGGTGGCAGGTGACGCGCAACTACGTCTACGCCGCGGACGGCAGCAGCGCCGCGACGGAGGCTTCGAGCCACTGGATGCGCCTGACCGGCTTCAGCGGCGGCTTGGTGGCGGAGTCGATTGACGTTGACGCGCTCGGCAACCAGACGACTACCACGCGCGCCGTGGACCGCGCGCATGCGCTGGTTCTGGAAAGCACGGTCTATCCGGACGCCGGAGCGGGCCATCCGGAGCAGCGCGCCATGCGCGGCGGGCGGCTGGAGCGCTCGATCACGCGCACCGACGCGCCGACCACGTACGCCTATGATGCCCTGGGGCATCAGACCCACGTCACGGACGGGCGCGGCAACGTGACCGAGAGGCACTATGACGCCTCGTTCCGCGTGGACTGGGTCGAGAACGGCGCGAACAAGCGCACCACCTACGTCTACTACGGGCCCACAGTCGCTAACCCCGGCAAGCTCTATTACGTGGAGAATCACGACGGCAAGAAGACGTATTACGACTACAACGGCCGCGGGCAGGTGGTGCACACCTG
This sequence comes from Phycisphaerae bacterium, assembly GCA_018056925.1. GTDB lineage: Bacteria > Planctomycetota > Phycisphaerae > UBA1845 > Fen-1342 > JAAYXS01. The sequence continues at coordinate 13,454 of JAGPEO010000061.1, read as the reverse complement.
GGGCGACGTGCCGTTCCCGACGGAGGCCGGCTACGACGCTTACGGCCAGCAGACGGGCCTTAAGATGTACCGCGGCGGGTCCGGCTGGGGCGGTGCGACTTGGGCCGGCATAACCAAGGGCGATGCCGATGAGACGACCTGGGCGTACCACGAGGCGACCGGCGTGCTGAACAGCAAGACCTACGCCGACAGCACGGACGTCAAGTACACTTACACGGCGGATGGCAAGCTGGACGTGCGCACCTGGGCGCGGGGCGTGACGACCGATTACGGTTACAACGCCGCGACCGGCGAATTGACGAGCATTGACTATAGCGACGCGACCCCGGATGTTACCATGAGCTATGATCGCCTGGGCCGGAAATACCAGGTGACGGATGCGGCCGGGATGCGGACGTTCGCGTATGATGCGAGTTCGCTGGCGCTGGCGACGGAGACCTTCGGGACCGGGATGTTCAACGGCAAGGTCATCACGCACTTGTACCAGGACGGCACAAGCGGGACCGTCGAAGGCCGCTTCGCCGGCATCCAGATCGGAACCGGCGGCGACCCGGACGCGTACTACGATGCCCGCTACGGTTACGACGGCGTCGGCCGGTTAAGCCACGTGACCGGCCCGGGCCTGCCCGCTGGCGACGGAACCAACAACGGCGCGTGGTACAGCTTCGTGTCGAATACGGACTTGGTGGACCAGCTTCAGTTCAAGAACGGCTCGGCTAACGTCAAAGGCTGGCGCGACTGGAGCTACGAGGCCAATCGCGACCTGGTCACCGCCGTGCAGAACAACTGGGGCGACCTGTCGACGTATTCGACGATCTCGAACTACGGCTACGCCTACGACAATCTCGCCCGCCGCACCTACAAGGAGCGCACCGGCTTGGCGTTCGGCAGCAGCTTCTACGAGGCCTTCGGCTACGACGGCCGCAACGAGCTGACGGCGACCAACTACTATACCGGCACATACGGTTCCGGCACGGCCGATCACACCAAGGACCTCGACTTCAGCTACGATACGATCGGCAACCGCACGGAGCACACGGTTGCGAAGAACACGCAGGACGAGTTGAAGAGCGATTACCTGGCCAACGCGCTGAACCAGTACACGCGGACGGTGGCACACGCGAACCAGCCGGCCGTTACGCGCCGCACGTACGACGCCGACGGGAACATGTCCGACGCGTACATCGTCGGCGACATGAACTGCGACGGCGACTTCACGCTGGCCGACAAGGTGGCTTACAATCTGGCGCGCGACGACCCGGACGAATACGCCAGCCAGTACCCCTCGTGCGACATCCTGAATGGCGACCTCAATGGCGACGGCGTGCTGGATGCGGGCGACGACGACATGTTCTTCGCCCTGCTGGCCTCAGGCAATTCAGCCATGTACGTGGTCTACACCTGGGACGCCGAAAACCGGCTGGTTGGCGTGGCCCCGGGCGGCACGCCGCAAACCGGCCAGTATAAGGCCGAGTACAGGTACGACTGGCAGGGCCGGCGGATCGAGAAGCAGGTCTCGATCTATAGCGGCGGCTGGACGGATACTGAGCACACGCGATTCATGTATGCTGACTGGCTGTTGCTTATGGAACTGCAGGACGGTGGCACCGGCTTCCAGCCCGTGAGAGAGTACACCTGGGGTCTTGACTTTTCCGGGCAGGTAGCGCCGGCCCCCCGTGGCCGACGTTTAAGCGATAGCGGTCTTCCAGACGCTTTAACCGCCGCTGGCGGCATAGGTGGCTTGCTTTCTGTCCACGATAACGCTCTATCCCTCGGCTATGTGTACTTCGCCGACGTTCAGGGCAACATTGGCCAGGTTGTAGATCTCGCGGCCGTCAGCGCGAGTGCGTCAATGATGACCAAGTACGAGTACGACGCCTACGGCAATCGCACGCTGATCTCCAGTACACACGTACAGCCGTTCGCGTTCGGCACGAAGTACTATGATGCTGAGAGCGGGCTCGAATACTTTGGGTACCGCTACTACTCACCCGTGCTTGGACGCTGGGCCAGCCGCGATCCGCTCGGCGAAGCAGGTGGCGACAACTTGTACTCCTACGTGCACAACTTGCCCGACAGCCAGGTCGACCCATTGGGGCTCATTCCGCCGGGCGGATATCCGCCGTATATGCCTCCGCCCCCGCCCTCGCCGGTGCCTCCTCCCGACCCGCTTACCCCCGCGGAGCGAAGATTGGCCGAGTGCGGCCCCGAGCCCGAGTGCTCGGAAACGCCGCTGGGGCCCGGGATAGCATACTGTCTGGAAGCGGCGGATTGTCGCGCACAGAAACGTCATTGGGCCGCTTGCATGGTAGCCTGGCTCCCCGGGGGGGTGGGCGGACATCTGGCTGTTGGTGCAATTCACGCTCTTGAAATGATCGCATGCCTCCCCCAATTTGACATATGATAGACTTCGATTTGCCTTGTGCGTCATGCAGCTACAACGTGCGCGGCCTGTCGGCGAACGCCCGCTGTCCGGAGTGCGACTGCCCGATCGCGGAGACCCTGAGTACTCGCATCAGCTGCCTCTCGGGCTTTGAGCACGCGCGTATAAAGTCGAGCGCTCTGCTGATCATCGCCTCTATTGCTGGCGCTGGCGGTGTACTGTGTATGCTCGTCGTCCTGAACGCGTTTTTCTTCTTGGACGTTCCGGCCGTTCTCAGGCTGGGCGCGCGCTTCGCCTTGGCAGCTTTTCCGATTTGTCTATGGCTTGCGATCGCCCGACTCACCACGGTCAAGGGGGTGCGCGCCACCTTTTTTAGCGCTTGCGCCATGGGTGCGGGAGGTCTTAGCGCAGTCGTAAGCGCTACGCGGGCGTTCGCGGGTGCGAAGACACCCGCATACGACGACGCAGGCCTCCTGGCGATAACCCTACTCAGCGCGGTTTGCGTTGCCGGCGTCGCCGGCTATCTTCGGGCCCTCGCGCAATGCCTGAACAGCAGGAAGCTCGGCGAATATGCACGAGACGCAGCCATCTGTGTGCCTATTGCAACGATCGCGCTTGTGTGCGCCGCGTGGATTTGCTCCCACAAGGGTGTACAAGCGGCGGTGATGCTAAGGCTCGCAGTATGCGTCCAGATCCTCGCCGTGTTCGTCCTTGCCGTTGTTGTACTGCTTGTGCTGCGGGGCAAAATCCCGAAACGCGATCTGCCGATGGCCCCTCACGCATGATGTCTGTTGCCGAGCATAACCAGGGACAGTCACCTACTTCGTAACGCAGAATAGGTGGCTGTCCTTGTCCATGCGCTCGGCGATCTGCGGCCAGGCGCGAATCCGCTCGGCGGGGTCGTGTCGCTCGCCCACGCGGAAGGCGGCGAGCGGGTCACGCAATACAGCGACTATCCGACCAGCGCCGGCAACGGGACGCCGGGCGTGCGCGACCAGATAACGGTGCGGTACCGCGACGGCTCCACCAAGAGCGTGACCGGGGCCACTGTCGTCGGCACGTACTACGACTACGGCGCCAGCGCCGGCGAAAGCTGGACGCTGGCCGCCAGCGGCTCGTCGGTGTCATCGCCGCGCTACGAGAAGACGTATTACGACATGCTGCATCGCGTGGCGCGCGTGGACAAGCCGGGTTGGGCGTCCGCCGGCTCGACGACGCTGACCACGACCAATCACTATGACGCCGCCACGGGCCTGCTGATGCGCATCGAGAACCCCGGCAAGGCGGACACGCTGTACGCGTATGATGCGCTGGCGCGCGTGCTGTACGCCTGCCTGGACGTGGATGATGACGGGACGATTGATCTCGGCGAGACCGACCGGATCAGTTCCTCCGTTACCGCGTTCGAATCGGCGGACAGCGCCTGGTGGGAGGTGACGCGCAGCTACGTCTACGCCGCGGACGGCAGCAGCGCCGCGACGGAGGCTTCGAGCCAGTGGACGCGCCTGACCGGCTTCAGCGGCGGCGTGGTGGCGGAGTCGATTGACGTTGACGCCTTGGGCAACCCGACAACGACGACGCGCAGCGTGGACCGCGCGCACGCGCTGGTTCTGGAAAGCACGGTTTATCCCGACGCCGGAGCGGGCCATCCAGAGCAGCGCGCCATGCGCGGCGGGCGGCTGGAGCGCTCGATCACGCGCAGCGACGTGCCAACCACGTACGCCTATGACGCCCTGGGGCATCAGACCCACGTCACGGACGGGCGCGGCAACGTGAGCGAGAGGCACTATGACGCCTCGTTCCGCGTGGACTGGGTCGAGGACGGCGCGGACAAGCGCACCACCTACGTCTACTATGGGGCGACAGCCGCTAACCCCGGCAAGCTCTATTACGTGGAGAATCACGACGGCAAGAAGACGTATTACGACTACAACGCCCGCGGGCAGGTGGTGCACACCTGGGGCGACGTGCCGTTCCCGACGGAGGCCGGCTACGACGCTTACGGCCAGCAGACGGGCCTGAAGACGTACCGCGGCGGGTCCGGCTGGAACGCTGCGACTTGGGCCAGCATAACCAAGGGCGAGGCCGACGAGACCACGTGGGCGTACCACGAGGCGACCGGCCTGCCTAACAACAAGACGTACGCCGACAGCACCGCCGTCACGTATACTTACACGGCGGACGGTAAGCTCGACGTGCGAACGTGGGCGCGGGGCGTGACGACCGATTACGGCTACAGCGCCGCGACCGGCGAATTGACGAGCATTGACTATAGCGACGCGACCCCGGATGTTACCATGAGCTATGATCGCCTGGGCCGGAAATACCAGGTGACGGATGCGGCCGGGACGCGGACGTTCGCGTATGATGCGAGTTCGCTGGCGCTGGCGACGGAGACCTTCGGGACCGGGATGTTCAACGGCAAGGTCATCACGCAGCTTTACGAGGATGGCACGAGCGGTACCTTGAATGGTCGCTTTGCCGGCATCCAGATCGGAACCAGCGGCGACGCGGACGCGTACTACGACGCCCGCTACGGCTACGACGGGGTCGGCCGGTTAAACCACGTGACGGGTCCGGGCTTGCCGGGTGGCGACGGAACCAACAACGGCGCGTGGTACAGCTTCGTGTCGAATACGGACATGGTGGATCAGCTTCAGTTCAAGGACGGCTCAGCCAACGTCAAAGGCTGGCGCGACTGGATCTACGAGGCCAATCGCGACCTGGTTACCGGCGTGCAGAACAACTGGGGCGACCTGTCGACGTATACGACGATCTCGAACTACGGCTACGCCTATGACAACCTCGCGCGCCGCACGTACAAGGAGCGGACGGGGCTGGCGTTCGCGAGCAGCTTCTACGAGGCCTTCGGCTACGACGGCCGCAACGAGCTGACCGCGACCGACTACTATACCGGCACGTACGGGGCCGGCACGGCCGACCACACCAAGGACCTCGACTTCAGCTACGACACGATCGGCAACCGCACGGAACACACGGTCGCGAAGAACACACAGAGCGAGTTAAAGACCGATTACCTGGCCAATGCCCTGAACCAGTACACGCGGACGGTGGCCCACGCGAACGAGCCGGCCGTTACGCGCCGCACGTACGACGCAGACGGGAACATGTCCGACGCGTACATCGTCGGCGATATGAACTGCGACGGCGACTTCACGTTGGAAGACAAGACGGCCTACAACCTGGCGCGCAGCGACCCGGCCGCGTACGCCAGCCAGTACCCCTCGTGCGACATCCTCAACGGTGATCTCAACGGCGATGGTGTCCTCGATGCCGGCGATGACGACATGTTCTTCGCCCTGCTGGCTTCGGGCAACTCGGCCATGTACGTGGTCTACACCTGGGACGCCGAAAACCGGCTGGTTGGCGTGGCCCCGGGCGGCACGCCGCAACCCGGTCAGTACAAGGCCGAGTACGGGTACGACTGGCAGGGCCGCCGGATTGAGAAGCAGGTCTCGATCTATAGCGGCGGCTGGACGGAGACTGAGCACACCCGATTCATGTATGCTGACTGGCTGCTGCTTGTGGAGCTGCAGGACGGTGGCGCCGGCTTCCAGCCGGTGAGAGAGTACACCTGGGGTCTTGACCTTTCCGGGCAGGTAGCGCCGGCCCCCCGTGGCCGACGTCTCGGCGATGGGAGCATTCCTGCAGCGTTGACCGCCGCAGGCGGCATCGGCGGCCTGCTCTCCGTCCATGGCAGCGCAGGCCCCGTGAGCTACGTCTACTTCGCCGACGTCCAGGGCAACATAGGTCAGATCGTGGATCTCGCCGCCGCAAGCGCCAACGCCTCCATGGCGGCCAAATACGAGTACGACGTGTACGGCAACCGCAACGTCATCGCCAGCACCTACGCGCAGCCCTTCGGCTTCAGCACGAAGTTCTACGACCATGAGAGCGGGTGTGCGCATTTCGGGCACCGAGCTTACTCCTCCCTTCTCGGCAGTTGGCTAAGTAGGGATCCGATTTTCGAGTACGTAGAAGTCGGTCATTCGTGCGATATGCCGTTGGTTTCGATCACTGGCAGCCCGGACGAGTGGCGCGTCGGCCTCCCCGGCGGGCGCGCTATTGCTCCGGGATATACCGACGGGTCGGTGACCCACGATTGGTCCCAGGCCTACGACTTGGTAGAACCTGACACTCACTTGCAAACAACTCCCACGCCATCACTGCAGGGCGATCCGAACCTGTATTCGTACGTAGCAGGCGCACCGACAACGTATGTTGATCCGCTGGGCTTGCAGCGGTGCTACAGCGGTCTGTGCCGTTGCCCATACGGTGACGTCTCAGTGACCGTGCACAGGTCCTCCTGGGCATTTTGGGGGTGCATCACACTCCCCGATACGACTATCCACTGCGGCATACGCTGCGACAACATTCGATATACACGTTCGTCGGCACGGCCGGATCGCTATATCTGGAATCCCATACTCAACCATGAATGTGGGCACGTCTGCGACCTGCACACTCCGGGGGTCGGGTGGTTGCGTTACATCGCCGGTGCCCTGTCCTGGGTTGACTACGCCCCACCCGCACCTACCGGCGGCCTCGGCAAAGCCAAACAGTTCATAGAATTGTATTAACCGGTTCATGGAAATGGAGTTGTACTATGACTGATCGTAGCACAATCTGCAAGATCCTGCTACGCCAGAGCCTGCTCGCGTGCTGCATGGTCCTGCTGTCAGGATGCGAATACTGCTTTGATGCTGAGTGGGATGTTGGCATCAGAGTGACCTCGCAAGCCAGTGGCAATGTAGTCGCAGACGCTGAAGTATACTACGAGCCAAGCTACCCAGATTCACCTCAGCCAATTCTGAGTGTGGACTCTGATCCGTCGCTCTTCGTTGATAGCTCAGCGTCTACAGATTCGGCCGGACTGGCAACGTTGCACGTGGTCGAGGGATATTGCGGGCCGCCTCCCTGGGCGCTCGAGAGCTTCCCAACCAACCCCGGCTACGAATACAGGGTGCGAATCGATGCCGATGACGTTCGGGAGGTGTTGACGATCCCTGCTGTAGCTGGCGCAACTGCAATCGGCAGCGAGTTCGCAGTGGAAGTGGTTTCGGTCGGATCGCCAAATATTACGTGGTTGTGGGAATCGCGCGAGTGACCCGGATAATTAGGCACCTCGGATATCGGCTTTCGGCCAGAGGCCGCCGGGACGATTCTGGCTGAAAGCTGATAGCTGATAGCTGAGGGCTTATTCAGACTCCCAGGCTCTGCGGCTCGCATGGCGGCGGATCGGCCGGGGGTGGGCAGTAGCTTTTCCACTCCGGTGCCGGCTCCGGCATGTGCATCGGAATCAATTCCCCATGGACCGGCGGCAGCTCGCCCATCTGGCGGCGCAATGTCGTGGCGTCGTGGTCGCAAGCCAAACATTGGCGGCTCAGCTTGCCGTCGCTGGCCATGACCGTCCAGGGCGGCGTGACTACCGCGCTGGCGGGCAGGAACATCCAATTTACTATGTGCCGGCCCAGGCCGTAAGGCGCGGCCACGAAGTCCTCCCAGCCCAGGCGGTACACGTTGCGCGGATTGGTGCAGTCGGTTCGGCCGGCGCCCTTGTCGACGAACGGGTCCTCAAAGTACAGGGGCCAGTGTGTGACGATGCCGCTCGCGGGACCGTAGGTCAGCGGGGGCCACTCGTCGCGGACCTCCAGCGGGGCGGGCGGATGATTATCTTTTACGTCCTGGGCGGTCGGCGTGTTGTAATTGGCACACACGGCCGGACCGGTTTCGCGGAACTGGTTGGGAATGTGGCAGCAGCCGGCCAGCGGTAGGACGACGAGCAGCGGCGCGAGCGCCAGTGATGCTTTGACGCTATTCTTCCACGGCGTAGTCGAGCGCATAGTTGGTCGGCTCCTTTGTGATCACTACATTGTGCGGGTGGGACTCGGTCACGCCGGCCGCCGTGACCCGCACAAAGCGCCCCTTCTGGCGCAGCTCTTCGATGTTTTGCACGCCGCAGTAGCCCATGCCCTGCCGCAGGCCGCCGACTAGCTGAGTGACGTACTCGCTAAGCGTGCCGCGGTAAGGAACGCGCCCTTCGACGCCTTCGGGCACCATTTTCTTCGGCTGGTCGGCCGACTGGCCATACCGGTCCGCGCTGCCGGCCAGCATGGCGGCCACCGAGCCCATGCCGCGGTATTCCTTGAACCGGCGGCCTTTCCAGAGCACAAGCTGGCCGGGCGACTCTTCCAACCCGGCGAACAATGAGCCGATCATAACGCTGTGCGCCCCGGCTGCCAGGGCCTTGGTCACGTCGCCGCTGAAGCGAATTCCGCCATCGGCGATGACCGGGACCGTAGCGGCCCGGGCCACGTCCATGATGGCGGTAATTTGCGGAATTCCGGCGCCGGCCACGACACGCGTCGTGCAGATCGCGCCCGGTCCGATGCCGACCTTGACGGCGTCGGCGCCGGCTTCGATCAGGTCTTTCGCGGCCTCGGCCGTGGCGATGTTTCCGGCGATGATTTGGATTTCGTAGCTCTTTCGCAGCTTTTTGATCGTGTCGATCACGGCATCGCTGTGGCCGTGAGCGGTATCGACGCAAATGACGTCCACGTCCGCCTTGATTAGCTGCTCGGCACGTTCGTAATCGTGTACGCCGATCGCGGCTCCGACGCGCAAGCGGCCGCGATGATCCTTGCAGCTATGCGGATATTCGCGGGAGCGTTCGATATCGCGCATCGTGATAAGTCCGGCCAAGCGCCCCTGATCGTCCACCAACAGGAGTTTTTCGACCTTGGCGCGTTTGAGCAGGGCTTCGGCGTCGTCGAGCATGGTATGCGGGGGGGCCTGGACCAGATTTTTGCTGGTCATTACCTCTTCGACGCGCTTGTCGGGCGATTCGAGATATTTCAGGTCGCGGCGGGTGACAATGCCGGCCAACTTTCCGTCCGGCAGAGTTATCGGAATGCCGCTCACGTTGTGCAGCCGCATGACCTCTTTGGCCCGCTGCACGGTATCACTGGGCCGTAGGGTGACCGGGTCGAGAATGACGCCGCTTTCCGAGCGCTTCACTTTGACCACTTCGCGAGCCTGCGCTTCGATCGGCAGGTTGCGGTGAATGATGCCGATGCCACCCTCCTGAGCCAGCGCGATGGCCAGGTTGCTCTCGGTCACCGTGTCCATGGGAGCGCTGATCAGGGGAATGTTGATCGTGATGCCGCGCGTCAGCTTGGTTGCGACCTCAATCTCACGCGGATGCTTTGAGGCCCGAGCGGGAACCAGCAAGACATCATCGAAAGTGAAAGCGTCGCCGACGATCTTGGAAGCGATTAGTTCCGCCATGTGCAAGATGATAATTAGCGCACATCGGCCGTCAAGGTTCGCCACGAGACGGCTGGCCGAGCCGTCGCCCCGCGCGGTTTTCGTCCCGGCCGACGGATGCGTGGGGCCGCATCACCCGGAGAAGGCGAGCATGGGCGAGTTCCGCGGACCCGGAGACGGCGAGCATGGGCAAGGTCCGCGGCCCCAGAGCGGGCACCATGTTCGTGTTGTCGCCGACGGTGTTCGTTGCGGCGGGGGACGAGGTGCCGGGGTCGGTTAACGAAGCGGCTCCCGCGCCGCTGGTGCCCAAAGTGGAGCGACACTGCGAACGAGCCGACGATCGCGGTCCATCCGCGCGCTACACAAGGAAACCAGTCATCGGTCGGCGACGATTAAACTCCGTCGGTTCGGAGTTGCGGCGCGCCGGCTATGCATACAGTCAGGGTGGGCCGCTATATACCGGGTCGCTGGCTACTCCGAATGAGTTCGAGCTTGCGCACTTCAGGCAGGCACGAGCAGAAGTAGGTAGGTTCAATCCCTACAGCGGAACACCAATGGTGGCCGATGTAAATGTGATGCCGATCACATGGCGGCGCTGAGAGACTGGCCGCCACGGCTGCGGCTGACGGAAATCCGTCGCCTATTGTTCAAGATTTCACCAAAACTGGTCGGAGATGCCCTTGTCAGCCGCTCGAGAATCATTATGTTTTCCATTCAGGTATTGGATAAGTATGCGCGCAAGCGCGCTGGCGCGGTCCTAACATAGCCCGGTCGAAACGGAGTTTCGAAACGGGGCCAGGTTGGTTTTCCGAACGCGCCGGTCGGCATCGAACTCAGGAGGATGTTGATGTCCGTTTTAAGAAACGGCCGCTGGCTGCGGCTACCCCTGTTGGTTCTTGTCTTGAGCTGGCCGCTGGTTGCGCAGGCTGGCAGTCCCGACGATCAGAATCGGATTTCGCAGCTCGAAGCCTTGCTCAACGCTCAGCAGCAGCGCATCGCAAGCCTTGAGCAACAGGTGGCCACTGCACAGGCCAGCGACGACGAACGGCGCCTGGGCCTGATGCGCCAACAAATCCGCGAAATCCTGTCGGAGCAGGAGTTTCGCGAAAGCCTGATGCCCACGGTCGCTCAGGCCGGCTACGACAATGGTTTCTTCATCCGCTCCAGCGACGACAAGTTTCTGATGAAGTTGTTCGGTCGTACGCAGTTCCGCTGGACTTACTACAATCAAGAGCACCGCAACCACTACCTTTTGCCGCGCTACGAGCGTGACGACCGCACCGGCTTCGACCTGCGGCGCATCCGCTTCGGCCTTAACGGCCACGTCTACTCCCGCGATCTCACGTACTTGATGGAGTTTCAGTGGGATTCCGCGAGCGCGTATCAGGGCCGGCTGCAGTACATCTGGACGAATTACCGCTTCGTCGACGAGTTCCAGATGAAGTTCGGCCTCTTCCAGGCGGCGGGACCGCGGGCGGGGTTCAACTCCAGCTCCAACATGCAGTTCCCTGAATATCCCACGAACGAGGCGGTCTTCGGCACCGGCACCGGTATCGGTGTCCGCTTCTGGGGCCAGGCGTTCAACAAGCGCCTGGAATACTTCCTGGACGTAGTCAACTCGCTGTCCACTACGAGCAACCAGGTAATCGGGCCCGATCCGACGCAGCTCGACGGCAACCCGGCGATCCTGTTCCGCACCGTCTGGCATGCCTTGGGTGAGAACCCGCCCAATGACTTCGCCAGTTGGGGCGACCTCGAGTATCACGAGTGCCCGGCGCTCGATATCGGTTTCCACTACGTCTTCGACGACAACTACGGCGATAACCCCTCCCGGCGAATTATTTTCAACCGCAGAAGTCTGCTTCCCGGCGGCTTCGGTGTGACCAGCTCACAGGGCATCCAGACCAACCAATTCGGGCTGGACAGCGCGTTCAAGCTGCGCGGGTTCTCAATCGCCGGCGAGTACGACGTAATGGTTCTCGACCCGCGCCGTGCCGGCCGCACCCCCTTCACGCCGCTATGGCTGTTGACCGGGGAAGATGCGACCACCACGGTGAACGGCGGCTACGTGCAGGCCGGTTACTTCCTGCCCATCCCGGGGCTGGAGCGCAAGCTTGAAGTCGTCGCTCGTGTCGGCGGCTTGCAGACCAATGCCGGCGGCAGCGAAGGCACCTGGTATTACCAGGGCGGCGTGAACTATTACATCGAGGGGAACAAGGTCAAGTTGCAGGCGGACGTCGAGAAGATTTCGGAAGTGCCGATCTCCTCGAATAGCTGGTTGGCAAACCCGAACGACGACGCCCTTATCTTCCGCGTGCAATTACAGGTGGCGTTTTAAGGGCGCCGGCGACCGCTGAAGAGTGAAACAAGTTCGGAAATCGAGGCTGGCCGCGAGCCGGCCTCGATTTCCGTTTTTTTCCGCCGCGGCGATAGTACCGCGCGGTCCATCATTTAAACCCCTGTGCCCTTCTCGTATCATGCCCGTCTATGCTCGAAGCTTATACTGGATCAAAACCCGGACGCCGAACCACGCTGCTGATCATGGTTGCCCTGGTCCTGGCAGGGGCGCTGGCCTTGGCATGGTCGCAGGTACGCGCGACGCGCACGCTGGGCCCGCCGATCGCCATCCCGGGCACCCCGTTGCTGGTGCGATTGCCAGCGCAATGGAAACAGGATCCGCACAAGCCGACTGCCTTCGTTCTGCCGACGCGCGGCGATTCACGACAGCAAACCGCTGATTTTGAGCGGCGGATCAGTTTTCAGTACGAGCGAACCGCCGGGTTCCGTCCCCCACTGACATCGCTAAAAGCATTGGCCGGCAGACGCACGGCGGAACCGGCCCGTATTGGACCGTTTGCTGCGGTACAGGTGCGGCAGAAGGAACACCGGCGCTGGGGCTTCGGAGAATCCATCCTGCGTTCGGCAACCCTGCCCAATGGCGATGTCGTCAGCGTGCTCTACCTGCCCATGAGCGCGCTAACTATGGCCGACTTGGAATTGCTGGACGCCATCTGCAAGGCGGTGCAGTTTAATGATCCGGGGTTGTCCGTTGGGTGGTCCGAAGCCTGTGGCCAGGCGGGGATCGCGCTGGCGGCCGATGAGAGCTGGCGTGCCGTATTGCCGGCGGTGCCCGAGGCGCCGGGACTGTTCGTGGGTGGGGCGGTGCACGGAATTCCGGCTTGGTCGCTCGGCATTTTTCGCACCTGGCTGAGCACGGGGCGTGATGCTACGGGCCTGCTCAAGGACTTCGCTGCCGAGTACTGGCTGCTGAATCAAGTACAGGTCACGACTCCTGACTGGAAGCGCGACGACGGCGCGAGCATCGCCCTCGTGCGGCATCCCGCTTTGGCTCGCAACCGGCGGCCGATCTCGGCCGCGGCTCTCGTAGTCCAATCGCCCGCCAAAGCGGTCCTGATATTCGTGTATAGCGACGAACAGTCTGTGGCGGCGGCGGTCGAAGCCGCTGAGCGAGCGGCGCGGACCATCCAGATTCTGCCGGCGCCGGGTATTCCGGAGCCGGCCGCGGCCGAAGAGGCCGGGCGTGAATTCGCGGCCAAACTAGCAAGCGCGGGAGCGGTGCCGTGGTGGGGAAAGCTGCCGGTGAAGCTGAAGCTGGCCGGCGTAACGCTCCGGGGGGCGGAGTCAGTCAGCGTGGTGCGCGAGCCGCTCGGCCGCAACCCGGTGCGTGGTTATCGCGGGAGTTCGTTGGTGACGGTGGCGGGCTATGAAGAATTGACGCGCTGGGAGGCGATGAATTCCGGTCGCTATGAGTTCAAAACGCAAA
>JAGPEO010000380.1 GCA_018056925.1 Phycisphaerae bacterium | reverse complement strand
CATACGACACAGGCGATTGCCGTGAATCTGCGATGGCGGCGTGCAATGACGCTGCAAACTTCAGCCTGTTCGCTTCCCACGCACGCGCCTGTGCCTCTTGGCGCGCGGCGCGCTCCGCCTCCGCCAAATCTGGATTGGCGGCGAGGGCTTTGGCGTGCTCAACGGCTGCTTGGTGCGCGGCTCTGGCCGCCACTTGTTCCGGTGTATCGGGAAGGGCGGTGTCATCCACCAGGAACTTGCCCGGCTCAAACTCGACCACGGGCAATTCGGGGTGAGGGTTGAAGGGTAACGGCGGCTTCCACTCGTGTTCTTTCGCCGAGTAGTAGCTGCCCGGAGGTGAGGGCGGTTTGACTTGGGCCAAACTCACGCTGGCAAGAGCCAACGCGATGATTGCTGTTCCGATTCGTGTTGCTGTTCTGGTTTTTGTTTTCATGGTGTGCGCTGCGATTTGTTGTGCGTGTTCGACTCGCCCGCGACGTCACGGGCTACCGCTCCGGCTCAGCGATGCCGGGCCGATGGTGTTCGACCGTCAATTGAGGCGCGATCCCGGCATTCGGCGCAGCCGGCTTGTTCGGCGGCTGCTGGGGAGGTGGTGGCTTGTCCGCCGCCGCCGCTAAGGCGACCGAGCCCGGTAGAATCGCCTTTCCATTCCCAGACTGCCTGGATCAAACACCAGCGCCGACGAGGTTGATAGGACCAGGTTGGTCAATGCCACCCAATTCGTTCCGGAGAGTGAATCCCGGTACTGCAGCGTGCAGGCTTGGCCTGCACGCCCGCGGATTTTGACGCCGGGAAGCAAGCCTGCCACGGTGGTGGCCACCTCCTGCCCGATCGTCTGTGGCGCCGGCAACTCAAAGGCCCGGTATTGACGCGTGATCCTTCCGGGCGAAGACACGTCAAACACCAGGTTGGATGGCGTGGGCAGCGTCACGTACTGCATCTGCTGCAGGTTGGTGGACGGCGGTTCGCAGTACTGCACGAGGTAGGTGCGCCCGGTCTCACCCGCGATGTGTATGCCGGGGTAGCGGTCCAGGGCCAGCCAAAGCGCGTTGCTGGTCAGCAGGGGCACCACGGATACATTGTCAATTTCGCAAAAGTGCAACAGCGGATTATCGCTGGTGGTGAAGGTGAGGGTGGTGAGATTGCTCAAGGCCGTGAAAACGAAACTTTGTCCGGCCCACTGAACAAATCCCGTCAGGTTGGTCACCGCAAACGAGTTGGTGCGGTCGCCTGCGGAAACCGTCAGCGAACCGGTCCCCACGCGGCCATTATAAACAAAGGTGCCCATGAAGAAGCTCACTTCGTACGGCTGGCCGACCAGCGTGGGAAAGGTCTGCTGAATGCCTCCCCCGGTGTAGCTCCGCGGGGGTAGGTCCACGCAATAGGAGCCATCCTGTGCGACGCCAAGGTAATACTGCTGCTTGCCATCGGGAGACTGGCTTGGATCCAGGTATTCCACGCCGTTGAGCAGGGTCATCCATCCGGGAATGCCGTCCGAACCGCCAGAAAAGTAGCAGTAGCCGAACGACGTGCCGACCGCGCCCGGCAGTTCAAAGCTCGCGTTGGTCAGGAGATTCTGCCCACAGGCGGCGCCGCCCCACAGCCCAAATGCCGCGGCGATGGCGCAGATTCGCTTTCTAAAACGCGGTTGCAGGAGGGGGGTCATCCTGCTGTGACGCTTGTCTTGCATGGGTGTCGCCGCCGAACGACCGAACCGACCGACGCGGGCGGCCCGGGACGTTCCTGGCCGCCCGGGACGTCGCCTGCCCGCGGTCGCTCCAGTGACCTTGTTCGGCTTCCTATCGTTCGAGGACAAGCAAGCTCCCGGTCTCGCTCTCGATAAACTGGCGAATAATCTCATAGCGCAATCTCCGAAGATTCGTGATCAAGCTCGTGGGGCAATTGCCAACGCGCAGCCAAATGAACTTGGGCGGAGGGCCGAACACAATAGCTCTGGGGTAGAAATCCGTATCCTTGGAGGCAATCGCAAATCCATGCTGTTGGGCCCAATCCCAAACGATGCTGCCGTCGGCTTCCTTGAGGCCGGCCGACTTGATATGCGTGGAGCCAGGAAACAAGTCCGCGATCTGCGGCACAACCCTGTCCGAGACGTTTTCATCCAGAAGCAGCTTCATGCGGGTGCCACGAAAAGCTTCCGCTCGCGATCCGCGGCGAACGCCAGGCACGCCTTAATGTCGTCCTGCGTGAGCTCGGAAAAATCGTGGAGAATCTCGTCCTCGGTCAGGCCGCCCGCCAGATATTCCAGGATGTCTTGAACGGTGATGCGCCAGCCGCGAATACACGATTTGCCGCTACGCTTGCCTGCCTCAATCGTGATGATCGTCGAACAGTTCATGTGCCAATGCCATGTCCGGAGTCCAGGCCGGTCAATGTCTCGCTGCCGATGCGCCCGCCGCCAAACCCGTGGTTATACAGGTCTGGCTAACATCCCGTTTGGGGGTGTTATCCAAACGCCCAGCCTCCGCGGATGGCAGGCTGTCCTTCATCGGAGGCAATATACGCTGCGGGCCTGCTGCGGTCAAGCCCGCGGTTAACAGATTTTCCAGCCTGCGCACAGGCCGGCGCTCGCCCGACGGGGGTTCGCCTCCGCCCTGGGGTGGGCGGCGCGAGCCCTTCATAATCCCATGCCGCAGGTTGCCAGCGAAACCTGGGCAGCCCTTGAGCGGCGGCGGGAGCGGGCGGGAGCGCCAGCAGCCCAGCGCCCAGACTCCCATAAATGGACCCGCTTCTATTTCGAAAAATCTTTCCCCCCTCATCTGCCGAAACTCAGGCGCCGATAACAAAAGTCCCTGCCCGCGCAAACTGGAGTTGGCAACGGCGGCGGAAAGCTTTAACTTACTTAAGCCGCGCCGATCCGGCCGCGGCCTGATGATGAAAACCGCCTTCGCGCTTGCGTTTGTGCTGCTGGCATGGCCCGCCGCCGCCGCCGAGGCCCGGCCCGACCCGTCCATCTACGAGGCCCCGCCGCCCCCGGCGCCCGACAACCCGATTGACCAGCAGGTCCGGGAGCGGTTGTCCACCCTGGGCATCCCGCCGACGCTCTGCTCCGACGCCGTGTTCATCCGGCGTGTCAGCCTGGACCTCCTCGGCAAACTGCCCACCGCCGCCGAAGCCCGCGCCTTCATCACCGACCCCGACACCGCAAACAAACGCCGCCGCCTCATTGACCGCTGGCTCCAGCGCGAGGAGTTCGCC
>JAGPEO010000379.1 GCA_018056925.1 Phycisphaerae bacterium | reverse complement strand
GCGATGTTCAGTTTGCTGTTCGCGGACGGACCTGGTTTGCCAATGGCGAACGAAGGCAAGACCGTCTGGGCGGCCACGGCCTGCGTAGCAATCGAAAGAAAGGTTCTCCGTTTCATGACATCTATCCCTTTCTGGTCTTTCCTGTGTTGCTGAATTGCCTGGGGGACGCTTTGCGGTTCATGGGGACTCTACCAGTTCGGGGTAATGAGAGCGGATGAGCGCGCGCTCCTCCTCGGTGAGACCGGCGATGGGAATCGGCTGGTCTTGCGGACGGGTTTGCTTCTGATTGATGCGCCCCAGCAGGCTCCAGTTACGGGAGTGGTTGCCGGGTTCGGGGTCGGCGGGTTCGGTGGCGGGCAGGTCGTAGCGGGGGAAGTCGATGACCTTTTCGGGGAGGTTCTCCTTCCAGTTCCGCAGGAGGGCCAGACGAAAGTCCTTGTTCATGAACCAGCGGATTTCCTTGTCGGCTTCCGAGGCGCGGATGCCGCAGCCGCGGTAGACGAAACGATAGTTGATTTCATCGTTGTTCTTGAACTGCGCACGCCAGAGTTCGCCGAACTGTCCCTGGGTGATGAGTCGGGTGTCGGGCCAGCGTTTGCGGATTTCCATAAGCCAGAGACGCAGGCCTTCCATGCCGTTGCGACCGCCATAGCCATAGATCTTGCGGGCTTCGACCAGGCTCATCTCCCAGCCACAGGTCACCCAGGCGAAACCGTTGCGTGAAAAGCCGTCGTCGAAATGGGCGGCGGTGGTGGCGAGCATGGCCTCAAGACCGCGTTCGGTGCCCATGTCGAGCAGTGTCTCGATCGGGCCGACGCCCTGGCGGCTGCGCCAGCGCTCGCCGTTCACCGTCCGCGCGCCGGGGATGCGGGCGCAGAGAAAGTCGACCGTCCAACCGTCGAGGTTGACACAATCGATGAAATCGTCCTTGCCGCGGGCGGGTTTGCAGAAGTGCTCGCGCGACGGATAGTAGGGGTAACAGATCGATCCTTCGCCGTCGCCGTTATCGACGGCGTATTGGCTCCAGATGTTGCCCTGGCAGACGTGGATGCCTTCCTCTTCGGCAAGGTAGCGAAGGTTTGCGGCAGAGAGGAATCCGGCGACCACGCTCTTGGGGCGGTAGCCGTCGCCGACGATTTCGGAAACCCGCTGGAGGCCCTCGTGGAGGTCGCGGTTCACCTGCTCGCGGGTGTTGTACATGTTGGCGAAGTAGGCGCCGGGGATGAAGGTGATCTCGTCGCCGAACTTCTTGTGATAGGACACGACCAGATCCCGCAACTGGCGGTACGACTCGAGCTCGTCGTGGAGGGCTTTCCAACTGAACGCCCACGTGATGCACGCACCGGGCCATGCGTCTGCAATGGCCTCGCGGAAGATGCGGGCCTCCGCAGGCGTGTGGACGCTCGATTCGTCCGGGCCGTGGGCGGTGTCGCGGGTGACTTCGATCTGCCGCACGCGGACGACGGTATTGAAGGTCAGGAAGCGATTCCCGAGGAGCTGCGGCGCGACCTGCTCGGAAGCCGCCAGCCCGTTCGCCAGTGCGAAGACCAGTATGAACAGAACGGCGTGGAATTTCATCGAATACACTACTGTCTCGTCCGGTTTGTGCGTGCTGTTCATAGTGGCTTACCTTATCAGTTCGGGGCGGGTTTCCTTGCCGCGCAGTCTCAATTTGTGCTTCTTCGCTAATCCGTCGAGCATCCTCGTGACCAGCGTACTGCTCATGCAGTACCCAAAGGCCTTGCCGGTGACAGAATCGTAATGTTCGCTGATCCCGTTCTGGATGGCGTTGGCAATGGTCTTGTCACAGATGTCGGCGGCGAGTTCCCTGTGTCCATAGGCAGCCAGTCCGCCGGCGATTTGGAAGTGGGTAGGTGGCCACACGTCGCCGCGCCAGAAGGCACCGGATTTCCACCGATTGTCGGTTCGAGCCACAGGGCGATGAGGAAGGTCAGAAGGGCGTGTTTCGTGGCTATTGCGCCAGGCGGGACGATGTCATCGTTGTGTCCTCCGGAAGACCACCTTCCATGACACATCGTGGTTTTGCTCCGTCCTCAAGGATACTTCCGCCAGCGGCTCGTCCCCCGTACGAGGCGTGACCTGGATCGCAACCCCGTCGGCTTCGGCCGTCTCTGTCGTGTAACCGTTCAGCGCTAGCGTGATGCGATAGGTCTCTCCCCCAATCACTTTGGCGGTGCCGGTGAGTTGTCTGTTCGCAGCATCCCACTTCACGTTGGCAAGATCCACCCAGCCCTGCAAGACGTGACGGTTGGTGGACAGAACTTGCGGATGCGGCAGTGCTTCGCGGACCGAGAGCATCGCGCAGGCGGAAGGCTCCAGCGTCTTCTCCACCGTTGCCGTTCCGGGGAACTTCCCCACCAGCGAATCGTCCCAGAAATCGTAAACGTAATAGACCGCGGCCGCGTCCAACCCGATCGCGCCTGTTGTCACCCGGTCGCCGCTCAACGGCACCACCACCTTGTCGCTCTTGCTCCCTGTATTGAACAGCGCCACTTGATGCCACTGCGGCGTCAACTCCAGGTCATACACTTGGGGATCCACCACGCCGGTGAAGGCGTCCAGCGGCCGGGCCGTGAACGGCTCGCGGTAAGCGGGATAGATACGCGTGAAATCGTGGACGATCTCCGGTGTGAACAGCGTGAACGACGTAGCCAAATCAATGCGCCCGCTGGTCAAGTACACCATCGTCAGCATGGACCGGCGGATCTCCTTCGAGCAGTCATGCACGGTTTTGCTGTCGGGGTAGTAATTGAATACGGTACGATTCTTGTACCAGCGCAACCCACCTATCGTGACCATGCTCGGAACGAACTTGTTGGAATCATACCAATTGCGCTGCGTGTCCACCAAACCCGCGGTCAGATCTAAGCACGGCCGCCCGGACTCGCCAAGATTCCGCTCATCTATCAGCGCATCAGGCCCCAGCCCTTCGCGGCACAGCCGGAACGATTCGCGATAGGCGGAGGCCGTGGTGGCATGGCGGTCCTCAAACCCGCCCTCCGGCCGCCAGCCGGTTTCCGGGTAGTCGAACTTGATCCCGCGTACTCCATCCTTGCGCAGCCGGCTCCAGACATCCCGCATGTGCTTCTGGAATTCCGGGTCGGTGTAATCATAACTCACCAGCGGCTGATGATGGGAATGCTTGACTTGCAGGCGGCTGATGTCGTTGAAGAGCATGTGGCCGGGGAATGCCCTCGCATAA
>JAGPEO010000378.1 GCA_018056925.1 Phycisphaerae bacterium | reverse complement strand
CCCGCCAGCGACGTGGTGCTCGTCAGCGCCGACAACGAGCTGCGCGGCATTGTGCGCCGCCAGCGCCCGCCCGGACTGCGTCTCACGTGCTTCGGACCGGACGACGCACCGAAGACTGCGGCCGCGCACTGCGGCGAACTGTGGCTGGACTTGGATTGCCCCCGCGCCGCCGAAGAGGCTGAAAATGCCGCGGTTTGCTTCCTTACCGCGCCTCCCGCCGAGAACGCGGGGCTGATTCCGTGCAGCGGCCGTGCACTCCTGGTGCGCAAACCCTGCCTGCCGGACGTCGCGCAACGGCTGTGGCGCGCGGTTACACGGCAGAGATTGCGGGTTCCCCGACCCGCCCCAACGCTTCCGGCCTGGATGTGCGAGTTTCACCAGATCGGCCTGCGCGAGCTGTGTCGGCTGTGCGTCACGCGACTGCCGGAGCGGCTGGGCTACGCCGCGGCCTCGCTGTACCTGCACGATCCTGATACGGGCGTTCTCTCACTGACGGAGACGACCCACGCTCGTCCAATTGACGCCGCCATCAGCCTGGGCAGCGACCGCGAGCGCCTCATGGCCGACGTGGCCCGCTCGGGGCGGCTGCTGCGGACCAGCAACGCGATAAAAGAATGGCGAGCGCGCTCACTGCACGCGCCGCGCCGCTCCCATTACTCGGACGGAGCCTGCCTGATCGCGCCACTGATGTGCGACGGCCGGCTCTGGGGATTGCTGAATCTCAGTGGCCGGCGGGCGGGCGGTGCACAGTTTTCGGGGCCGCTGGAGCCAATTTTCGACTTTCTGGCCCGCTCGTTGCGTTACGCGCGCGAGTACGAGCGTGCCCATTTCGAAGCCCGCGTCGACGTGCTGACCGGGCTTTACAACCAACGCTGGCTGCGCGAAGCGCTGGAGAAGGAAATCCGCCGTAGCGAGCGCTTCAGCATTCCGGTCTCGCTGATCGCGGCGGACCTGGACGGTTTGAAAGCCGTCAACGACCGGGAAGGCCACCCGGCCGGCGACTGCGTACTGCGGCACGTCGCGCGGCGCATCAGTTCGGTGCTGCGGCAGTTTGATTCGGCCGCACGCGTCGGGGGTGACGAATACGCCATATTACTGCCGGCCACGGCGTACGAGGGCGGGCGGCAGGTCGCGCGGCGCATCCTGGAGTCCATCCGCGGCGACGCGGCCTGTTACCGCGGCGTGCCGTTACCCATTCGCGCCAGCTTGGGCGTAGCCCAATGGGAACCGGGCTGGGACGCGGCGCGCTTGATCGAAGCCGCCGACCAAGCCATGTACCTGGCCAAAAAACAGGGCCGCGATCAACTGATCTGCCTGGAACCGGCCACCGCACAACACTGCAACGCAGGCGTCCCACCAGCAGTGGCGCAAGCTTCAGGCAGTGCCGAGGACTTAGTCCACAAGTGATAAGGTAATAGAGTGATAAGGTGATAAAGGACGATCCGCGGAACCCCTTTATCACTCTATCACTTTATCACTCTGTCACCCCGTTGCCCGCGTCCCACTGCTCGAAAGCGGCATCACCAGTTGATTCGCACTTCCAGCGCACCTAACCTACGAGCTGAGATAGTCGGAGATGCCGCCGTTGTCAGACAGCAATAAACAGCTCACAGAACGCATCACCCGCCGCCGTCTGCTGGCCGGCGGCCTGGCGGGCCTGGGAACCCTGACCGCGGGCGGCATTTACGCCCTACGAATCGAACCCTTCTGGCCGGCGCTCACCCGCCTGCCGATGGACCTGCCGCGACTCGACCCCGAGCTGGCCGGCTTTAAACTGGTGCAAATCTCCGATCTTCACATCTCAGCCGGCAAGACGATTTCGTACCTGAGGAAACAGATAGACTTCTGCAACAGCTTGGCCCCTGACCTGCTCGTCATCACCGGCGACCTGGTAACTCGCGGCGATCCCAGGCGCATGGAGGACTTGGCGGCGCTCGTCAAACCGCTCCGCGCCAAGCACGGCGTCTTCGCGGTCCTGGGCAATCACGACTACAACCGCTTCCAGCCCGCCCGCCAGCCCGACCCGCGCGCCCAGCGCATCGCCAACCAAATTGTCGACACTCTTCAGGCTAACGGCGTGCAGGTCCTGCGTAATCAATGCCACACCGTCACCCGTGGCAACGCCCGCGTGCAGCTCGTCGGCCTCGACGACTACTGGTCCGAAAACTACAACCCCCCTGCCGCCTTCACCACTGTTGACCCGCAGTTGCCTTGCATCGCTCTCTGCCACAACCCCGACGCAATCGAGGACCTGCGGCACCTGCCCTGCGACTGGGTGCTCAGCGGCCACACTCACGGCGGCCAGGTGCGCATCCCACTGCTCGGGGCTCCCCTGCTTCCCGTCAGGAACCGGCAATACGACGCCGGTCTGTTCCACCTGGGCCAGCAGCGCCTCTACGTCAACCGCGGCCTGGGCTACCTGCGCCGCATCCGTTTCAACTGCCGCCCCGAAATCACCGAATTCACGCTACACCCGCTGGCGTGAGCCCCTTTCCCGCGTTTGGAGTCTGTAGCGCCGACCCCCCGTGGTCGACGTTCCAGGCCCGTAGCGCCGATCCCCCGTGGTCGACGTCCTCCCAACGTCGGCCAGGGGCGACCGACGCTACCACACCGTTCTGCCCGATCCCCGGTGTACCACGCCTGCGGCGTCAGCTCCGCGTTTCAGTACTGCGTGATTCACGCGATCATCCGGCCGCGGTAGTCGTACAGCCAAGGCACCCAACGCAGTAACAGCCCTCGTGTGGGTCGGATGTGGGTAGCGTGTCCGCTGACCGTGCGGCCCGCGGTCGCGGCGATTAAAATGCCTCCTCGATGACGGAGTGGCTTTGGACGTAGCACTGTTTATCACATGCCTGACCGACTCGTTCTTCCCGCGCGCCGGGGAGGCGGTGGTGCGCGTCCTCCGGCATTTCGGCTGCCGCGTGCAATTTCCCGCCGCCCAGACCTGCTGCGGGCAGCCGGCTTACAACAGCGGTTTTCACGATGAGGCCCGCGTGCTGGCGCGGCGCATGATCGAAATCTTTGAACCCTACGAAACCATCGTCAGCCCGTCGGCCTCCTGCGTCGCAATGGTGAAGCAGCACTTCGCCCCCCTGCTGGCGGACGAGCCGGCCTGGCGCGCCCGGGCGGAGCGGCTGGCCGAACGCACGCACGAGTTCGCCACCTTCCTCGTCGACCGGTTAAACGTGGATATCGCCGGTCTGCTGCGCTTCGACGAGCCGGTCACCTT
>JAGPEO010000060.1 GCA_018056925.1 Phycisphaerae bacterium | reverse complement strand
TGATGGATCACGTGGTCGTGCGGCGCGTTGTGCTGGCGGAGAAAGACCGCGTGGGCATCGGCACGTTCCAGCCCAAGGACGAGAAAAACCAGGATTCCACCGAGCTGACCGGCGACATCAACTATCGCAAGATCGCCCTCTACGGCTCGGACTCGGACCCGCGGGCGTTCAATTTTGACGGCGAATTGAACATCTCGAACCGCGGCATTTGTGAGTTCATCGAAATTCTAAAGCTCGACGTGGCGTTCCTGTACGACCTGCTCGGCGCGACGCAGGAGCACACCATCAAGCCCAAGAAATTCGCCCAGACCGACATCGACGAGGTCATCATCGGCCACACCAACGAGCCGGAATACAAGAAACTGCAATCAAACGAGCTGATGGAGGCGTTCCGCGACCGCACCATCAAGATAGATATTCCTTATAACATCCGGCTGACGGACGAGATCAAGATTTACGGTAAGGACTTCGGCCGCGACAAGGTCAAGGGCATTCACATCGCCCCGCACACGGTGGAGATGGCGGCGATGTGGGCGGTGCTGACACGGCTGGAAGAGCCCAAGAAGGCCGGCCTCAGCCTGCTGCAGAAGCTCAAGCTATACGACGGCAAGAGCATTCCGGGCTTTACCGAGGATTCAATCCGCGAGTTGCGTGAAGAGGCGCACCGTGAAGGCATGCAGGGCATCAGCCCGCGTTACATTCAGGACAAGATTTCCAATGCGCTGGTGAGCGAGCAGGCCCAGGAGGACCGGGCCATTAACCCGTTCATGGTGATGAACGAGCTCGAGAACGGGCTGTCGCACCATTCGCTGATCAGCGATGAGGAACTGAAGAAACGTTATAAGGAGCTGCTGGCGGTCGTTCGCGAGGAATACGAAGACATCCTCAAGACCGAGGTGCAGCGGGCTATCTCGGCCGACGAGGATGCCATTGCCCGGCTGTGTACGAACTACATTGAGAACGTACGCGCGTACACGCAGCACGAGCGGGTGCGCAACAAGTACACCGGCCGCGACGAGGAGCCGGATGAGCGGCTGATGCGCTCGATTGAAGAGAAGATTGACATTCCCGAAAGCCGCAAAGACGACTTCCGTCAGGAGATCATGAACTACATCGGCGCTTTGGCGCTGGACGGCAAGAAGTTCGAATATCACACGAACGCCCGGCTGCATAAGGCGCTGGAGTTGAAGCTGTTTGAGGATTCGCGCGACTCGATCAAGCTCAAGAACGTGGTTTCGGGCGTAGTCGACGATGAGACCCAGGCCAAGATCGACGTAGTCAAGCAGCGGCTGATCAAGTTTTTCGGCTACAACGAGACGAGTGCCACGGACGTACTAAACTACGTGGCGAGCATTTTTGCGCGTGGCGATGCCAAGCAGCGCGACTGAGAAAAGATAAAGTGAAAAGGTGATAAGGCGATAACGGTGGCCGCGCCGGCACGCCCTTACGCCTTATCACCTCATCACCCTGAGGCGGCGGTGAAGATACATAAGGACCATCAGCGGTTCCGCCAAATTGTTAAGGGGAAAATCCGCGCCGATCTGCGCCGTTTCCTTACCCGCGGCGAGCTGATCGGCAAAGAGGGCAAACACCTCGTCAGCATTCCCGTGCGCGGGATTGATTTGCCGCACTTTCGCTATGGGGACAACAACGACAGCGGCGTCGGGCAGGGCGAGGGGCAGCCCGGGCAGGCGGTCGATGGGGATGAGAGCGGGATCGGACCCGGCGGCACCGATCCTGGGCGTCACATCCTTGAAGTCGATGTAAGTTTGGACGAATTGGCGGACATTCTGGGCGAGGAGCTGCAACTGCCGCGCATTCAACCCAAGGGCCGGCGCAACATCACGGCGGTCAAGGATCGCTATAGCAGCGTGCGGCAGTCGGGGCCGGAGTCTTTGCGGCATTTCAAGCGCACCTTCCGGCGCGCCCTGCGGCGCATGATCATGACCGGCATGTACGATCCGCATAAACCAGCAATCGTTTTCGAGCGGGCGGACAAGGTGTACCGGAGCTGGAAACCGGTGCGCAAGCCGGATTCCAACGCGCTGATCGTCTACATGATGGACATCTCCGGCTCGATGGGGCACGAGCAGAAGGAGTTGGTGCGGCTGGAGGCATTCTGGATTGACGCCTGGCTGCGGCGGAACTACGACGGGATCGAAAGCCGGTACATCGTGCACGACGTGCAGGCCGGCGAGGTCGATCGCGAGACTTTCTTCCATATTCGTGAGGACGGCGGGACCAAAATCTCCAGTGCGTTCAAATTCTGCCGCGACATGCTGGACAAGCACTACAACACGGATGAGTGGAATATCTACCTGTTCCACTTCTCAGACGGCGACAACTCATCCGAGGCGGACTCGCGCGAATGCTGCAAGATTTTGCAGGATTCGCTGCTGCCGCGGGCGAACCAGTTCGGTTATTGCCAGGTAGCCAGTGCGTACGGCAGCGGAGCGTTCATCAACACGCTACGCGATCAACTCGGGCATGCCGAGAACGTCGTCACTTCCCGTGTTAACACCAAGGATGACATCTACGACAGCATCAAAGAATTCTTCAAGAAGGGCCGGTAAGAAGGGGCGGTAAGGGGGGGCCTATAAGACGAGCGGGGGGACACGCCTGCGCGCCATGGGGGAAATCCTGGCGGCCTTTCCGGGCGACGCGCCTGCCGGTGTAGCGCGATGCATGACGCCAATGTAATCACGCTGTAAGTCGTTCGTAAGCTGGAATCTCTTAAATTTATGGGCAAGCCTGAAAGCATGTACACAAGGTGCTATCCTGTTTATTGGATGTAACGTGACGGGCCTTTTAGCGTAGGCAGCCGGCCGACGTTCGAAGAAAGAAGGAAGTGCAAACCATCAACGACAGATTCCGCAACGTGCGATTCGAGGGGCGAACGCTCCGGCCGCTGAAATGGCAGCGCCCGCTCCCGCAGGGCGCTATTGCCGCGGAAGACTTGAGGTTTCTGGCGGACTTGTTCGAGCAGGCCGGCCTGGAGCTGCAAGGCTATCGGCTATCGTCGCTGCAGAGGCGGATGCGGGCCTGCTGCCGGGCGCTACGCGTGCCAAACGCGACTGAGGCCCGGGCGCTCTTGGGCCGCGCGCCGCACATGGTTCCCCGTGCGCTGGATGCCGTGGTGCTCGGCGTGTCGGAGTTTTTTCGCGACCCGGCGGTGTTTGAAGAGCTCCGAACGCGCGTCATCCCGGAGCTGGCCGCAGTCAGCAGGCCCTTGCGTGTGATGAGCATCGGGTGCGCGGACGGGCGCGAGCTGTACTCCGTTGCGATCCTGTTGGCGGATGGCAACCTGCTTGATGATTGCAGCTTGTTGGGGATCGATTGCCGCGAGGACGCGATCGCGCAAGCCCGCGCCGGCTTATTCAGCCCCGCGGCGTTGGAGCGCGTGCCGGATGAGTGGCGGGAGCGCTACTTTGCCGGGCGGGGCGTGCTGTTTGAAATCAGTTCCGCGATACGCAGGCGGACAACCTGGTGCGTGGGCAACTTGTTCAAGCTGCCCCCGCTGCCGGCGTGCGACCTGCTGCTGTTCAGAAATGTGAGTATTTACCTGGAGCCGAATGGCGCGGCCCAAGCGTGGCGTTGCATTCTGCCGCTGGTCCGCCCGGGCGGTGCGGTCGTGCTGGGAAAGGCCGAGCGTCAGCCCGAAACAAGTGGGCTGACGAAGATCGGCTCCAGTATTTACAGACGTGTATCAGGAGACTCGAATTGACCGCTCGCGCTGAAACGGCGGCCCAGAAGCTCCCAGCGCTTCTGCCAAGCCTGCTGCTATGTGCGGCCTTGGTGGCGGGGATAGTCTGCCTCCGGCTGTTAGTGCCGTCGGATCGCCCGCTGGCCATCGCTTACGGTCTGCCGCTGCTAGTCTGCCTTTGGGTGCGCCGCCGCTGGGTACTGTGGAGCATGGCCGGCGCGCTTTTGTTGGCCGCTTTGGGAAAAACATTTTTCCACCTGGACACGACGGAGCCGCTGCTTCAGTTTGGCATGCGCGCCGCAAGTATCCTTACGCTGGCCGGCGTGATACACGCGGTAATCGCCCTGCGCGAGCGGTTAGAAGTACGCAGCGCGGAGCTGGAGCGTTCCAACGCCGAGTTGGCCCGCAGTAACGAGGAGTTGCGGGTGCGGGAGGAGGAAATCGCGCAGCAGAATGAGGAACTGCAATCGCAGACCGAGGAGCTGGAGCAGCAGAGCGAGGAGTTACTCACGCAGACCGAGGAACTGCAGAGAGCCAACGAGGAGCTGACGCGCCGCGAAAGAGTCTTGCAGAACCTGGTCGAGGTGGCACGCTCCTTTTCCGGAGAAGGTCTGCCACTTTCGGAAGTGTGTCGATTGGCCTTGCCGCTGGTGGGGCAGCCGGCCGCGGCCGTCGCCATCCTGGAGCGTGGCCCGGAAGGTCAGGTTGTAATCCGCGGGCATTACGGTTTTGGACGGGCCGGTCCGCAGCGCGCCGGTTGGAATTTCGAGGATTCGTTTGCCGCTTTGATAATGGAGCGGAATGAAACCGGGTATCTCGAGGACGCCGCGCAGCGTTCGGATCTGAGTCTCACGCAGCGGGCCGAGGGTGAGCCATTCTGCTCTATCCTGGCCACTCCGCTGCGCCTGCACGGCAAGCCCATCGGCGTGGTCGAGGTGCTGGCGGCCGAACCGTGCCAGTGGACGATCGAGCAGTTTCGGCTGGTCGAGTGGGTGGCGGCCGAATGTTCACTGCTGATCGAAACATTGCGCTTGCAGGACGAGCTTGAGGCGCGGCGGCGGGAGGCCGAGGAGGCCTCGCTCCGCAAAACGCGGTTCCTGGCGGCGGTTTCGCACGACATTCGCACGCCGGTGAACGCAATCACGCTGATGGCCGAGCTGCTGACGCGGGCGGTGGCTGACCCGCACCGCACCGAAGACCTGGCGGAGCTAGCGGCAGACCTGAAGGCCAACGCGCGCGGACTGGTGGAACTTGTCTCGGACGTGTTGGACATTGCGCGTTTCGACAGCGGGCGGCTCGAACTGGAAATCAGCGAATTCCCGTTGTTGCCCCTGCTTCAGGGCGAAATGCGGCGCCTTTCGCCGGTGGCGGAGGCCAAGGGCTTGCGGCTGCACATCGAGCCGCTGCAAAGCGACGTGCGGCTGCGCACCGACCGGGTGAAGCTGACGCGCGTACTGAACAACCTGATTGGCAATGCCATAAAGTTCACCGAAGAGGGCGAGGTTCGCATTTGTCCCGAGCCGATGAACGGCGGCTTGCATATCCACGTTTCTGATACGGGCGTTGGCATACCGGCGGAACATCTGCCGCGCATCTTCGACGAGTTCTTCCAGTTGAAGAATCCGGCCCGTGACCGCAGCAAGGGCACCGGACTGGGGCTGGCGATCTGCCGCCGGCTGGTGGAGGCGATCGGCGCCGAGCTGACGGTCGATAGCATTCTGGGCGCGGGGAGCACGTTCACCTTGCGATTGCCGCCGGCGTTAGTGGTCGGAGAGGCGAATCGCGCCGGCGCCGAGCCCCTGGCGCCGCACGCGTGGCACGCGCCGGCCGGCGCGGCGCGCCTGGAAGGCATGCGCGTCCTGCTGGTCGAGGATCACGATACGACACGCCGCGCCACGGCCCGGCTGCTGGCGGCCGAGGGAGCGGTGGTCAGCCAGGCGCCGACGGGGCGGCTTGGCCTGGAAGCGCTCGAAACCGAAGACCCGGAAGTACTGCTGCTGGATTTGATGCTGCCCGACATCGATGGGCGCGAGATCTTGCGAACGTTGGCGGCGGGCCGGCCGCCTAGCTTGCGTTGCGCCTTCGTCATAACGGGCGATGCACGTGAAAGTCGCCGCACGGAAGCTCTGCAACTGGGCGCGGACGGCCTGTTCACCAAGCCGTTGAATCTGGAGTCGCTCGTTGGGGAATTGCTGCGGCGCAAATCCATGGACGCGGACGGGCCGCGGATAGCGCGCCGTTCGGCGATATGACTCCGGTACGCCAAGGTCGACGCGGTCGCGGGCGACAGAGCGATAAGAGTGATAAAGTGATAAAGTGATAGAGTGATAAAGGGGTCCGCAGATGGTCCTTTATCACCCGATCACCTGCCCTGATCTGTCAAGCGTATCACACACCCAGCGGCAGCGGTTCGCAGGGCGGGGGATCGGCTGGTGGTGGGCAGTAGCTCTTCCACTCCGGTGCCGGCTCCGGCATGTGCATCGGAATCAATTGCCCATGGACCGGCGGTAGCTCGCGCATCTGGCGGCACAATGTCGTTGCGTCGTGGTCGCAGGCCAAACATTGGCGGCTCAGCTTGCCGTCGCTGGCCATGACCGTCCAGGTTCTTTCCCTGTTCTTGCCTAATCCATCCTTACCTCCTCTCGAGGACAGTCAGCGCCGTGCGCAGCGAGCGAGCGGCATAATGCTGCGCCGGGTCTGCGCTGACTTCGGCCAAGCGATTAGAAATGGTTCTTACCAATTCCGGCGAGGCGTTATTGCGCATTCTGATTGCCAATGTTCGCCAGGAATTCCAACTGGCTTGTGATAGATTGCTTCTTGTCAATGTGATCATTCCATCATTGAGACACTTTGTGCATTTGTGAATTTGTTCTGGTTTCACATCCGGCGGGGGATTAGCTGCGAAACGATTGAACAGGACACCATACCTAAGATAAGCGCGTGCCATCTCGTTACGCAAATTGTCGTCCCCCCAATCCCTCTTGATATGTGCAAGAACTTTCTCTGCCAGCGCGACTGAGGCGGGATTTCTAATTGCCTTGCGAAAATCTGCACGCGCCTCTTTGATGTCATTTGGATTGATGTTAGCTGTTAGTTTTTCTGTCATCTCTGGTGATAGCAATAACATGGCATCGTCAAAATCAAGCGTCCCCTGGATGGTCTCAATGATCTCCTGTTCCTGGTCGTAATAACCTATATCTCGTGCACGTTTTAGAGCATAACTAAACATCGACCGCGATATTGCAAGAGCCTCATCGTCATCAGGGGTAGAGATATTATATAGGTTAAGCGCCAAACGCCTGGCATACCACGGGAATGGGATGGCTTCTTGCTCAATTGCTTGCTGACAATATTGTCTGAGTCCATCGACGATAATGTGTCTAGTTTCCGGGTCAATATCTTGGTGCGATATTTGTTCGAGGTTTGGCAAAATACCGCCCCCAAGGTAATACACGTTTATATTTGGATCGCCTAAATCTTCATACATTTCAGCAACTAGTCGTCTAGCGTTCTCTGGATTGATATTATTGGCTAGTTCATTAATCTCGTCAAATTTGGGAAAGAGAATGTCTTCCTTTAACTGTTTTACTCTTTCCCCGCCACGTAACTCTACAAACGGCTTTTTATAGTCCTCGTAATATTGCTGTTTTTGTTGCCGAGCTAATAACGCTGCGTCTGTTTTGCCGGCGGCCTCTAAATCTTCGATCTGCTTGTCAAACAGATCCAAGATGTCAGATACCCGTTGTTCCTTATTACGTTCTTCTGGGTTCGGGACGTAAACATCCATATTGGGGATGGGTTGCGCGATAACAATGACAAAGCTCATGCTACAAACGCCGATAATGAGACATGTGCGAGTGACCATTGACTTCTCCTTTGTTGGGGACGGGGCTGCCGCCATTGTGGCGGCAGCCCCTTTGGGAGTGATTACACAGGTTGAACATCCCAGGGGATCTTGCTACAAGCATCTTGACATTTCTTTATTTGGTCATCGCTCCAATCGTCTCCTCTATTACAGCATTGATAACATCCTCGTCGGCTGCCACAGTACCCAGCACAGCTAATTGGCCTTGAGGGATGCCGACATTGATAATGATCATCATCACCTGACATGACCTCACTCGGAGGAGGGGTGACGCCGGTCCACGCGTCCGACGGAAACGACGGGCCGACTGAAACGTCGTCAGGCAGCGCGGCGATTCCGCCATCAGTCGCCATCACCCCCCAGACAACTGCGAGCACTAACCACGGTAGCTTTCTCATCTCTATATCTCCTTGCGCTCTTTCTGCCCCGGATTGAATAACATACGCCGCCAGACGGTCCGGCGACGCTCTCCTTCTTTCCCTGTTCTTGCCTAATCCATCCTCACCTCCTCTCGAGAGCAGTCAGCGCGGTGCGCAGCGAGCGAGCGGCGTACTCCTGAGTCGGATCGGCGCTGACTTCACCCAATCGTTCGGCGAGCGTCCTGAGCAGCTCCGGGGAGGCGATGTCGCGCATCCTGATTGCCAGAGCCCGCCAGGCGTTCCAGCTCGCCTGTGTGAGATTTCTCTTCGTAAGCGCTACCATGCCTTGATTGAGCAGGCTGGCGCATTTCTCCAGCCTTTCCACCGGGATGTTGGAGGGTGGAGATTGCATAAATCTGACAAAGAGCATTCCGTACCTGATGTAAGCCCGTCCCATTTCCTCGTTTATGGCATCATTGCCCCAATCGCGCTTGAGATGGGTGAGGACCTTCTCCGCCAGCGCTGGTGACGCCAGGTTCCTGATCGCCCTGCGAAAGTCCGCCCGGGCCGCCTTCACTTCCTCTCGATCAGCCGGCGCTTTGCCTCCTGCCGACGATTGCTCGGATAGCAGCAGCATCGCATCGTCAAAGTCAAGGGTCTTCTGAATGGCCTCGACGACACCTTGCTCCTCATCCTTGTATCCTAGCTCTTGTGCCCGCGTTAGCGCATATGTGAAGAGTGAGCGTGACAGCGCCAGAGCATCATCATCTTCCGGCGTGGACGCCCGATAGAGAGAGACTGCCAGCTCCCGGATCTCCCGCGGCTTGGGCAGGGTGCGTGTGGCAATCGCCTGGCGCGCATACTTCTTCAGGCCATCGACAAGGACCTGTCTCGTTTCGGGATCGAGATCCTGGTGCGCCCAGTACTCCAGGAAATTGAGGGGACCGCCGGCCAAGTACTGATAATTGAGATTGGGCTCTCCGAAATCCCGGTACAGCTCGTCCACCAGCTTCTGGGCATTCTCAGGGTTTATGTCCTTACTGAGCATCATGACGTAATCATATTTGGGGAACACGAGCTCCTTCTTCAGCTCCTCCATCCTCTGTCCGCCCTCCAGCTCCCAGCGCGGTCTAACGTGTTCCTCCCAATACTGAGCTCTTCGGGCGCGGAGAAACGACGCGTCTTGCCCTCTATTCTCCAGCTCGTCGATCTGTCGGTCGATCAGCTTCAGAACTTCGTGGTCGCGAAAGCCATCCATACGTTCTTCATAAGTCAGAATATGTATTCCCATGTCAGGGATCGGCTGGGCCAGAGCCGCGCCAGCCAGGGTAGCGAGCAGAACCGGCAGCCACAAATTACGCGCAATCATGACCTCTTCCTTTCTTGGATTCGCCATTGGGCACTTGCAGCAGATGCACCATGCAGGCGTACGACAGCGGGCCGGATCGCCCGCATTTTCCGGATTCTCGGCATTGCAGTGTACAGGCCGGAGAATACGACATGGCGGATCGGCATGGTCTGGTCCCCCATCTTCAATTCGGTGAGCCGTTCGGCCTCTGCAATGAGGCACTTATGGCGCGAATGTCGCTCAGCGCTGTCCGCGCCTCTGACCGGCCGGGGCGCAGCACCGGCGCTCCGCGGTGGAAGCCGCTCCGGCTCAAAGCTTATATCTGATGGCTCCTCGTAAACGGGTGGGCACCACCCGATCGACTGGCGGATCACCGGCACACACGCTGGCATGCGCAGGCCTTTGAGCTTAAGTTTAGCATGAATTGCGTGAGTCGTCAAGCAAAAATTGTGGCAGAACGACAAGTATTTTAGGTTGAGTGACAATGATCGTGCTGAAGCTGAGGCACGCGATGGAAGCGTACCGGCTGCGCACCGGTGAGCGGCTGACCTACCGGAAGCTGGCGGCCGTCAGCGGCGTCCCGCTGGGCACCCTGCAGTCGATCGGGAGCCGCCCGAACTACCACCCTACGCTTGCTAACGTGGACCGGCTCTGCCTGGCGCTGGACATACCGATCCAGGACCTGGTTGAGGTTGTTCCGAACCCGCCCAAGCCGAGGCGGATGGGAAAGAACAAGTCATAGCGAAATTGGGGGCCGCCACTGCGCCCGAAGAGAACTCCGGCCAGCCGGCTCCCGCTACAGGGAGCGCGGCGGCCCGTCCGTCCGGAGGCGGGCCGCCGAACCCTGGCCGGAGTCACAGTTCTCTTCTCTGAAGTCATCAGCCTGAAGCCGATGCTACAGCCGCGGGACAACCTCACCCTTTGCCAGTCTTGGCGCTCATACGCGTGTGCGTTCGCGCGACGGGCTGCTGCGCAGTGGCTGGCTGTTGATGATCGCGTCAACGAGCGACGGACGGCTCGCGCCGTCCGGCGTGCCGCCGGTGGCCACTGAAGCAGTCAGTGCGCCGGCGGGCGAGCGGCCGAAATTGACGGTGAAGATCGGGCTGAGCGGCCCGCTCACGTCGGCGCGCTGGCCCTGTACGGTGTATTGCACGCTGTCCTGACCCGGCGGCAGCGTTGTGTCCACGATCATCTTCTTGCCCGACACGCCGATGAACGCGAACTGACTCTCGCCGGGCAGGCGGCGGCGGACGAGGTACGACGTGCCGCTGGTGCCGCGCGGGTTAGCGGCCTTCCAGCGCAACGTCAGCGCCCCGCCGCTCGGATCGAGGTCCACCGTCAGGTCGGTTGGCTTCGCCGGGGGCGGGGCGGGCGATGGCTGCGCCGGCGGCGGGATCTGCGCCAGCCCGTAGACTTTCGCCGGATCGGGCGCGCTTTCGGCGAAGGCGCGGATGAGCCGGACTGTGTCGCCGGCGCTGCTGCGCAACGTAGTGCAGGCGGTATCCGCGGCCTGTGTGGCCACCTTGCGGGCCTGCTTGGCCTGCTCCTGCGCCAGCAGCGCCGCGGACGCGGCCTCCCTGGCAGCCTTGAACGCGGCAACCTGCGGCTCCGTCAGGCCGATTTCGGTGGCGTGTGTCTGGAAGACGGCCTCGTGCGCCTGGCACCACTCGACGAGCGCACTGCGCGGCGCGGTAGGAAATGTCGCCATGAGTGCAAACCTCCCAAAAGGTGTGCAGCGCATCGGGTTCCGATCCGCGAGCACGCCCCGCGGGGGATGCGCCGCCAAGTCTGTCGGTCAACGCGGCTGGCGACTTCGGTAGTTTGCGCAATTGCGCATGCGCCGGGCAGATTTGGGCGCGCCGCGGCCGCGGAGCAAGAATTTAGCTGGATGCGCGGGAACCGTTGGTCCATGCACGGGAACCGTTGGTCCATGCACGGGAGCCGTTGGTCCACGCGCGGGAACCGTTGGTCCATGCGCGGGAACCGTTGGTCCATGCGCGGGAGCCGTTGGTCCACGCGCGGGAGCCGTTGGTCCACGCGCGGGAGCCGTTGGTCCACGCGCGGGAACCGTTGGTCCATGCGTGGGAACCGTTGGTCCATGCGTGGGAACCGTTGGTCCACGCGCCGGAGCGCCGCGTCCATGCGCCGTTGCGGTTTCTTCCTCAACGAGCCGGCTGGCCAGTGCTGGCCGGCGGCGCGTCGGACTTGAAGGAGGAGTACACCAAGCGGTTTCCGACATTATGCGCCGGCCGACGTCTCTGCGTCCGGCGGGCAATGCAGATGGATGACTTCATCTGCCAGGGAATGGCCGTGCGCAGTCGGCTGGCGGACAGTCTTCGCGCCCTCGGACGAAGACGCCGGCCGTTCGCGGCCCCCGCGCGAGGCCCGCGAGCTCCGGATTGAAGATGTTGTCCCCCGTGCCGGGGCACTGTGCACCGGCGGGGTACTGCAAGGCACGAGAGGAACGAGAAATGTCGTGAAGAGTAGTTACGAGAGGGTCCTGTTGGGGGCGCTGGTCGCGGCGATGTCGGCGGCGGCGCTCGGGTACACCGTGGGCGATCCGCCGACAATGCCGGCGCCGGTCTGGAAGTTACCTGTCGGGGAGGGGCTGGGGCTGCACCTGCTGACGTTCACCGACATGGACGATGACGACGGCACGCCCGTGGCCGATACCGCGTTCATCGACTGCGTGACGGTCATAGAGCCCGGCGGGCGTTCAGTAGTCATGTGCGCGCAGGAATGGGACGAATGGGCGCCGAGCCGGCCCGGGTTGTACCAGCTTCTGGTGCGGCTGGACGACCTGGGGGCATACGCGGACGATCCCGCGGTCGTGTACCTGTTCACATTGGAGGTATCCGGGGCGGCGGGCTGCACGTCGTGCGGCGGCTGCGGGCGGGGGCAGATCGGGGCAACGTGCACGCTGGATACCGGCGTGTCCATCCGCTTCGGCCTGGGCAGCGGCACGGACGGCGAATCGGTCGGGATGCTGCGTATCGAAGAGGCCGCGCCCACAGCCGCTCTGGCGACGCCGGCGGCGCTGTTCTACAACCTGGAGAACCGCGCGGACGTGGAAGTCATTCGCTCGGGCGGAGACCTGCGCCAAGTCCTGACGCCGCAACTACTTGCGGACATTGTCACCATCGACGCCTACGAGTACCACGTGCGGCTGTTCGCGCTGGCGGACGTCGGCGACATGGACGAGGGCCTTTATCAGGTTAGCGCCGGCGATGAGTTCAAGAAGTGGGTGATCGAGAACCCCGACGGCTCGCAGAGCTACACCGATCTGCACGTCACCGAATACGTCGACGGCGCAGCGCGCGTGCGTTACGAGTATGCCGGTTCGTTGGGCACATCCGACTGGACCATGACGACCGTGGACCTGACGGGCGGCAGCCCGGCTGTCGCGCAAGTCGAGTCGGTGACGTGGGTTGCGGTCGGCGGCGCCGTCAGCGAGCGCCGCTACATCGTGCAGGACGGGAGCAGTAACGAGCTCTACCGCGAGTACGAGCAGTACACCTACAACAGTTGGGGGCAGCGGCGCACGCAGCGCTGCATCGATCCGCATGGCGCGGCGCTCACAACGACTTGGACATGGACCGGTACAACCAGCGGTCTGGTGCTCCAGTCTGTTCAGAACGCCAGCGGCTCCTGGGCGCGGTACAACATCGGCCTTGACGTCAACGGCGATGCGGTCGTGCAGGAAATTGCCGGCTGGAAGGACCAGCCTTTCCTGACAGTTCCGTCGCCGACGCATTCCGGCGTCCGCGCCACCACGCGGATGTATGAAAGCGACGAGGACTTCCGGCTCGTATCGGATGTGCGCCACCTGGGCGGGAACCTGATCGGGCGGACCGATTACGCCAACTCGTACACCGGCGGTCTGCTGGAGAGCACGACCGCGGCGCAGTGGCAGGACGCCGGCGGCACTTCGACGCTGGACACGATCACCTGCTACTGGAACGGGGATATGGACCGGGTCCAGCGTATCGTGTACCCGGACGGCCGTTGGGATGAGTACGCCTATGACGATGCCGTGGGCTTCACGCCCTCGGGCGGACTGCCGGGCACGCCGCCGACGTACGACGTGGACGGCAGCGGCTACCAGTACCGCGAGATCGTGCGCGGTTTCGACGACAACGGCTCGCTGGGCACTGTGGCCGGAAAATCGACGCGCGAAATCGTGATCTCTGATGCGGGCGGCCTGCCCCTCTTCGAAGAGACCTGGGCGTACACCTCAGGGGGCCAGGTCCGGATCGCGTGGACGGCGCGGACGTACGATGAGCGGTTCCGGCCGACGGGCGTGTACAGGAGCAACGGGGCGTATGAGACGACGGACTACCCGTCGTGTTGTACCACCGCGGTCGTGGACGAAACGGGCGTGGAAACCGTCACTGAAAAGGACGTGCTGGGCCGGACAACGACTGTTACCCGTTCGGCCATCGCGACTTACAACGATGGGTCGTTCACGTATCCGGCGCAGCCGGAAATCACGACCGCGTACGATTACAGCACTCCGCGGCAGACCACGGTCACGCGCTCAGCCGGCGGCCTGAGCCAGACCGCGATCTACGTTTACGACGGGGCCAGGCGGCTGGCAAGCGTGACCACCGGCGCAGGCAGTGGGGCATTGAAGACGCTGTATGCCTACGGCTTCACGCCCGAAGGCGGCGAGCGGGTCACGCAATACAGCGACTATCCGACCAGCGCCGGCAGCGGCACGCCGGGCGTGCGCGACCAGATAACGGCCAGATACCGTGACGGCTCCACCAGGAGCGTGACCGGGGCCACGGTCGTCGGCACGTACTATGACTACGGCGCCAGCGCCGGCGAAAGCTGGACGCTGGCCGCGAGCGGCACGTCGGTGTCGTCGCCGCGCTACGAGAAGGCATATTACGACATGCTGCATCGCGTGGCGCGCGTGGACAAGCCGGGCTGGGCATCCGCCGGCTCGGCGACGCTGACCACGACCAATCATTACGACGCCGCCACGGGTTTGCTGATACGCGTCGAGAACCCGGGCCGGGCGGACACGCTGTATGCGTACGATGCGCTGGCGCGCCTGCTGTACACCTGCCTGGACGTGGATGATGACGGGACGATTGATCTCGGCGAGACCGACCGGATCAGTTCCTCCGTCACGGCCTTCGAAT
>JAGPEO010000377.1 GCA_018056925.1 Phycisphaerae bacterium | reverse complement strand
GCCGAAGGCCGCGTGGTTCGCGGCTCGCTGGGCGTTGCGATTCAAAACCTCAACCCCGGCCTGGCCCGCACCTTCGGCTACGATAGCACCAGCGGCGTGCTGGTCTCCGACGTTACTCCAAACTCGCCGGCCGAAAAAGCCGGCCTGCAGCGCGGCGACATCGTGGTCAGCTACCGCGGGCAGCCCACGGCCAAGAGCGCCGACCTGCGCGGCATGGTGGCCGACACGAAGCCTGGGACGCGCGTACCGCTGGAAATCGTCCGCAACGGCAAGCCGATGTCGCTGGAAGTAACGGTGGGCGAGTTGGCCGAAAAGGTCCAGACGGCCAAGCACGAGGAAAGGACGCCCTCCGCCGGCAGCCAGACCAAGATGGGGATTACCATACACGACCTGACGCCGGAGCTGATAAGAGAGCTGCGCCTCGGGCCGGAGCAGCGCGGCGTGGTGGTCACCAAGGTCGAGCCCTTGAGCCCGGCGGATCGCGCCGGTCTGAGCGTCGGTGACGTGATTACGGTGGTTGGGGACCGTCCGGTGAAGAATATCGATGATTTCAAGGAGGCGATGAGCGGGCAGGACCTGAGCCGGGGCGTCCGGCTGGAGGTCGTCTCGAGCACGCGGCGCGAAGGCCCGCTGCGACGCTATGCCTTCGTTCAGACTGACTAACGCCCAAACGCGGCGGCGGGCGGCCAGCCGTGCGCCTGGCGGCACGGTTGCGGGCGCGGCCCCGTTGCGTATAGTCCGCTTCTGGATACCTCTGGCATGGATAACAAGATGCTGCGGCCGATTGTAAAGAGGGCTCGCCGTTCGGACCGCCTGCTGCAAGTGCTGAGCGAGTACGAACGCTTTGTGATCGTCACGCACGACTGTCCCGATCCGGACGCCATCGCCTCGGCCTGCGCTTTGGCGCCGCTGCTGGAATACCGCCTGAAGCGCCCGGCGCGCATCGTGGCCGGCGGGGCGGTGATGCGCGGCGAGAATTTGCGCATGCTGGAGCTGTTGAAGCTGCCGATTGATTTCGTGGACGAGCTCGACGTGAGCGATCCGCGCGTGGCGGTCATTCTGGTTGACTCGGTGCCGACCGCCGTGAACCACCTGTTGGCCAATTCCGGGGTCGAACCGGTGGCGGTCATCGACCACCATCGGCCGCAGGGGCGGCCGTACCGCGTGCGTTTTCGCGATATTCGCCCGAATCTGGCGGCGACGGCCACTATCGTGACGCTCTACCTGCGCGAGCAAAACCTGCCGCCGACGCCGCTGGTCGCGACCGCGTTGCTGTACGGCATTCGCACGGATGCGGTCGGACTGCCGCGCATGTCAGTCGTCGATCAGCGGGCGGCCGTCTGGCTGATGCGGTTCGCGGACTTTTCCAAGCTGGGCGAAATTGAGAACGCCCCGCTGTCGCGCGAGTATTTCTCCGATCTGCTGCTGGCGATGAAGAACACGTTTGTCTATGACGATGCGGCACTGTGTTTTCTGCCGCGCGCCGCCGGTCCGGAGATCGTGGGCGAGGTCGCGGATCTGCTGATTCGCTGCCGCGACGTCAACCGCCTCATGTGTGCCGCGGTTTTGGGCGGCGACGTGCTTTTCTCTGTGCGCACCACCGCGGCGGGCGGGGACGCGACCGAGCTCATGCGTAAAGCCATCGAAGGCGTGGGCTACGGCGGCGGACACCGGCGGCGCGCGGGCGGCAAGTTGATTGTGGCAGCCCGGTCCGGCCGCATCAGCGAAGATCTGCAGACCGAACTGCGCACCCGCTGGCTGAAAGCCTGCGGCATCGATTCACAGCGCGGCACGCGGCTGGTGACGCGGCGGGAGATTCTCGAGGACCTGTGAAAACAGGTGGCGAATGCCGAATGATAAATTTCATTCTGCGTTCTGCAGCAGAATGACGTGGACTTCACGCGGGCCGTGTACGCCGGTTACCAAAATGCCCTCAATATCAGCCGTCTTGCTGGGGCCGGTGATCAGGTTGACGTTGGCCGGGAGTTGCGAGCCGGCGCTGATCAGGGCCAGGCAATCGCACAAGTCCGGCAGAATCTTGGCGGCGCTGAGCAGCGCGATGTGCAACGGTGGAATCAATGAGCCGCCGCGCGCCCGATCCGGCCCCGACTGACAGACCAATGTGCCGGTTTCCGCCACCGCACACGTGACGCCAGTGATTCCGGCGTCCACGCTGAAGAGCGTCTCATCACTGGTATCCGACTTGACGGTTATCCCGGCGAGCGCGAGCTCTGCCGTCAACTGCTCGACGTCAGGGCCGGCAAGGCCGCCGTCATTCGGCGCGCCGGAGCCTCTGAGACTCGCATTCTGCTCGACGTAAACCGCTTTCGCCCCGCATTCGGCAAGGATCTCGCGCACGCGCGCGATCCAGTCGCTCTCCGCGACGCAGTGTACCTTCAAGCCGGCACTCGTGGCTGCTGCCACGAAGCGGGAGATCAAATCCTCACTCGCCCCCACCTGTCGCACGTCCGCTTCAAGCGTGGGCAGTTCCGTTAGCGGCTTCAAGGCCGAGCGGCGCCGCAGGTCATCGAAGAAGGCGATCAGCCTCTTTTCGCTGTTGACTTCCGGCGTATGCCCGAGCGCGTCAGGATTGCTCACGCAGCTCCTCCTGCCAGAGTTGGCGAAAACTGCGCGCCGCCGGGCGCAACAGATCGCGTCCGGCCGTCCAACTTGCTAACGGGCCAATGCCGCTTGTCGTCCATCCCGAACCATCGTCTGAAAGCATGGCTTGCAGAATGCGCTGCGCCGCGCGATAAGCCCGCTCCGAACGCATCGCGCACCGCCAGCCGAAAAAGCCGAGTTTTTTGCAGCAACCTTGCGAGGCGCGGCTGGCGGCGCGCATCCTGACCAGCAGTTCCGGCAAGTCGATATTCACCGGACATGCCACGCGGCACGCCCCACACAGGCTCGAGGCCCGCGGTAGGTCGTGATGGTCGCCACGGCGGTCCAGCAGTGGCGTCACTAGGCTGCCGATCGGCCCCGGATAGACGCTGTGGTAAGCATGCCCGCCGATGTTGCGGTATACCGGGCACGCATTGAGACACGCGCCGCAACGCACGCAGCGCAGCACCTCGGCAAACGGTCCGGCCAGAATCTCCGACCGGCCATTGTCCAGCAGCACCAGGTGGAACTCGGACGGCCCGTCCGCATCCGTGGCCCGGCGCGGGCCGCTAATCAGCGAGGTGTACGAGCCCATCGGCTGGCCCGTACTGGAGCGCGCCAGCAACTTCAGGAACACCGCCAAGTCGCTCAGTCGCGGTATGACCTTCTCAATGCCCATCAGAG
>JAGPEO010000376.1 GCA_018056925.1 Phycisphaerae bacterium | reverse complement strand
GGTTGCCGGCGCTAAACGCTTAACTTCCCTTCGCCGCGCTCGCGTCCGAAGCCGCCTGGCCCAGCTCGCTGATTCCGTTAGTTATGCCGGCCCCCAATTCTGAGTAGAAGACGTCCAGGCCCGCGCTAAAGACCTCGTAAGCGCCCTGGCGTACTTCACGCCGAACTGAGTCGTTGCAGCCGGTGCAAATGCTGGTGGCCAGAACGGCCGCAAACGTTGCGCCCCACAGGCCCAATTTGCGCCCCGCGCGATGAGTCTTGATCGGATCAGTTGCCATGGCAAGCTCCGTTTTACAGCAATCCACGCGTCCAATCGGCTGTCGCGGTCGGCAGACCCCGGCATCCGCAGTCGGAAAATGCAACCGCTGTGCCATTTGTCGCCAGTTCCATTGGCGCGCCTGGCGTGTAGAATCAGTGCTTCTGCTCGGGCGATTGGAATGAACGAGACCATCTCAGAAAAAGCCAAAGTGCACTTGCGCTGGGCCCTGATTGACGGCGTCGGGCCGCTGACCTTTTCGCACCTGGTTTCCTATTTCGGCGATGCTGCGCAAGCGCTTTCCGCCAGCGCCACACAGCTCGAGCAGGTTCCGCGCATCGGGCCGAAGTTGGCCGAGGCCATCGTGCGGACGCGCGATCAAGTCGCGCTGGATGAAGAGATCGAGGCGGCGGCCGCGCACGGCGTACGCATCATCTGCCGCGACGATCCGGAGTATCCGCCCGGACTGCGGCAGATTCCGGACGCGCCCATCGCGCTCTATATCAAAGGTGAATACCGCCAGACCGACACGCTGGCCCTGGCGGTCGTCGGCAGCCGGCACTGCACGATCTACGGCAGCGAACAGGCCCGGCGCTTCGGCGAACTGCTGGCCGGAGCGGGGTTCACGGTGGTCAGCGGACTGGCCCGCGGAATCGATTCGTTCGCCCATCACGGCGCGGTCGAGGCCGGCGGGCGGGCCATTGCCGTGCTCGGAAACGGGCTGACCGGTATTTACCCGCCTGAGAATCAGGCTCTGGCCGAAAAGATTCTGGAGAACGGCGCGTGGTTCAGCGAGCTGCCGATGAAGGCCAGCGTGCGCCGCGAGAATTTCCCGGTCCGTAATCGCATCATCGCCGGCATGTCGCTGGGCACGCTGGTCGTCGAGGCCGCCACCCGCAGCGGGGCGCTGATCACCGCCCGGCTGGCCAGCGACTACAACCGCGAGGTCTTCGCCGTCCCGGGACGCCTGCAGGAGCCGATGGCCGAAGGCGTCAACGCCCTCATCCGCGACGGCATCGCCAAACTGGTCACCGGCCTGGACGACATCTTCGAAGGCCTGGGCGAAGTCGGCTATCAGCTCAAACTAAAGCTCTACGGCCCCGCGCGTCGGGACACCGAGACAACACCTCGCGAGGGCGAGGCAGTGGCCCGCGCGGGCGAGGCAGTGCGCCCGGAAGGCGAAACAGCGCCGCGGGAGGGCGGGGCGACACTCTGGGAGCGCGAGGCTGCTGCCGAAACGGTGGCATCGGCCACTGAACCTGGCGCGAGCGGCGGCCCCCAAACGCCGCCTCCCGGTCCAACCCTCTCACCGGCCGAAAAGCGCGTCTTCGAGGTGATCCCATACGACGCCATTCTCCAGGACATGGTCATCCGCGCGGCCGAATTGCCCCCTGGCGAAGTCCTGGCCGCACTGACGACACTAGAACTGAAGGGCCTCATCAAGCGTCTGCCGGGCAATCTAGTAATGCGCCGCGCGCGAGCATAGAGCCGAGCCGCCGGGTGTCGCTTGGGAATGCCGCCCAGCGCAATCGCGCAAGCGGTAGTATGTCGCTT
The DNA here is from genome assembly GCA_018056925.1 of Phycisphaerae bacterium. Taxonomy (GTDB): domain Bacteria; phylum Planctomycetota; class Phycisphaerae; order UBA1845; family Fen-1342; genus JAAYXS01. Next base: position 1,478 of record JAGPEO010000376.1, on the reverse strand, counting down.
ACACTGGCGTGAAAATCCGTCCCACACCCATTCCTCCTTGACCTTTGCGAAACGTAAGCCGCTTGCTGTGAACTTGATTTTCGTTATGCTGTTGTCGTAGAGGCTACAGCTCGTCTCTCGGGAGCTGCGCCAAGTCGCCCCAGCTTGCGGTGTTGGGAAAGAAATGACCGGTTCCTCGAGGATCATCGTCCTGGGCGGACCGTCCGCTGGTAAGACGGTTTATCTCAGCGTGCTCTACCACCATCTGTGGCATGGGTCCGACGGCATGATCATGCGCGCCGGCAGCGGCGCGATGCACACCGAACTGTTGGGCTCAGTGGAGGCTCTCAAACGTGGAACAATGCCGCCGGCTACACAGGCGCTGCGGCCTTATGAATTCGAGTTGGAGCGGAACGGCCAAAAGTACCATCTGCGCTGCCTGGACTACCCGGGGGAACTGTTCCGCCGCGTATTCTTTGATTTGGCAATCGACAGTGACGAAGCGCGCGAGCTGATGCGCTTCTGCGAGGACGCCGCAGGCGTAATCGTGCTGGCGGATCCTGCCAGTACGTCGGCACCGCGGACGGGCAAGGCGACATTGTCTTTCTGCAGTACGGCACCGCGTGGGCAGTCTCGAACGACGGTTTTTTGTTGACCTGCAAGCACGTCCTGCCGCCGCCTGAAGCGCAAGCACACCTCCCGCTGCGCACCTGGGTTTATTTGAATAACGAGCGCTTCGACGCCGAGCTTGTCTGGCGGGACACCGTCGCTGATTTGGCGCTCCTGAAAGTCGACGCTTACATCCCCTACCGCTTTAGAATCGCGCCGAAGGGAACGGTCCAGCGACTCAACGTGTCGGTGCGGGTCATCGGTTTTCAGGAGATGCCGACAGAAATCGATTCCCCCGTGCGCGACACGCCGCTGGCCAGCGCCAACGGCACGATCAGTCGCCTCTACCAGGACAAGGTCGGCACATGGTGGATCGAGCACACCGCGCCTGTGAAAGCCGGCGGCAGCGGCGGCCCGGTGGCGCTGGGCGACTCGGTCGTCGGACTAAGCTGCACCGGCGACCGCGGCTACTACCAGGCGATTGATACAACTGTCTACGGCGAGAAAATTGCTCAGGTGATCAAGGATTTCCGTAAAGAGGCGCAGCACCATGAGTGAGGCCCGGTGGACCTACTCGGACAGGCAGGTGATCATCGCAGTCAGCATCGCGCTGCTGATTTGCCTCGCATTTCTGGCCGGCTTTGCCGTCGGCGACATGGAATGGGTCGCGCGGATTCGCAGCTCGTTGCTGCAAATGCTGCAGCGCTGAAAGCGCGGCGCCGCAAATGCGTTACCGCCCAAGCGCTGGACCTCCAAACGAGCTGCGGTCCCCGTTCATCTCTTGATCCCTCGATCCCTTGATCCCTCGATCCCTGTTTTTATTGGACAGCGCCAGCCTTGTTTTCCCCGCCGCGCTTTCTTACGATTCCACCCAGAAGCCGGGACAAGAA
>JAGPEO010000059.1:12083-14802 GCA_018056925.1 Phycisphaerae bacterium | reverse complement strand
GCTGAAGGGCGCGTGAACGTGCAGGAGATTGCCGCGGCCGACGAAAGCCTGGAGGCGGTGTTTGGTTACTTGACCGAGCACCGGCTATAGCGATGACGGCGATGCTGGCGTTATTTGGGTTTACGCTGCGGCAGATTTTCGGGCAGCGAAAGCTGTGGTTGGCGGTGGCGCTGTTGCTGTTGCCGGCAGCGATTACGGTCTTGATCTGGGCGGTCGGCGGCGAACAGGGGCTCAAGCACCGGTGGGAGGCGTACCACGTTCTGATGCAGATGCTGATTGGGCTGCTTGTGCCGCTGGTCTGCATGCTCTACGGCAACGCGCTGCTCGGCGCTGAAATAGAGCAGCGCACGATCGTGTACCTGCTCACGCGGCGGCTGCACCGGGCCACGGTGCTGCTAGTACGTTTTGCCGCGGTCTGGCTGGCGCTGACGGTTCTATGCGAACTGGCCCTCCTCGCCGTTCACCTGTGTGCGACCATGAGCAGCGAGGCCGTCGCGTCGCCGGCTTCGAGAGGCTCATGGCAGCCGTGGGCCGCGTGGCGCGTCTATGCCGGGGTGACGGCACTCGGCGTCGCTGGATATCTGGCGGTGTTCACGACGATCAGCGTAGTCTTCGCCCGTTCTCTGATCGTATCGGTGGTCTACTTTGTCCTTTTCGAGTTGATAATCGCGAATCTACCGCTGACGGCCTCAGCGGCGAGCATCACGCATCATCTGCGTCAAACGGTTATGGACCGGATGCCCGAAGTGCGCGGGCTGTACGACTGGCCCCGGGAAGTGCGCGAGCAGGTCTTCCCCACGGGAGAAACGGGGATCGATAACTTGCTGCTCGCGGTGGCAGTTCTGCTAGGGCTCGCGAGTGTACTAGTGACCTTCCGGGAGCTGGTTCCGGCGCGCGTGAGTCGTGATTGAAGGCGGGAGGGGAGAATATGAGTGATATGCCCAAGCTTAAATACAATCCTGAGTGATGCTCAACGAATTTACCATCATCTTCGAGCGCGGCGAAAACGGCTGGTGGATTTCGACGATCCCGGAGGTGCCGGGTGCTTTATCGCAGGGGCGGACCAAGGACGAAGCACGCCAGAACGCTTTGGATGCACTTACGGCATTGATGGCTGCAAGGCGTGAGCTAGCGTTGCGGCAACGCGCGGCTGATTCCGAGGTTGAGACGATTCGGATCGCCCGCTAGCGCTCGCGCGCCTCTCACTCCCGCGGCCGCTGCAACGGAAACAGAATCACATCGCGGATGCTCGTGCTGCCGGTCAGCAGCATCACCATCCGGTCAATGCCGATGCCCAAGCCGCCGGCCGGGGGCATGCCGTATTCGAGCGATTCGACGAAATCCTCGTCCATGACGCGCATCGTTTCGTCGCCCTCGCCTTCGATCTGGCCGGCCAGGTTCTCGCGTTGCACGTCCGGGTCGTTGAGCTCGCTGTAGGCGTTGCCCATCTCCATGCCGTTGATGTACAGCTCAAAGCGCAACGCCAGACTGGGGTCGTCGGGGTGGCGCTTCGTCAACGGGCAGAGCGGGGCTGGGTAGTCGAGGACGAAGGTCGGGTTGATTAGGTGCTGTTCGACCAGTTCCTCGAAGAGCGCGTTCACCAGCAGGACGTGGTCAACGTGCAGCTCCGCGCCGGCCGCGCCTGGTTGAGCCGGAGTCGGCGTGGGCTGCTGCTCCATGCCGGGGGCGCTGAGCTTGGCCGGATCGACGCCCTGTTCCAATGCCGCTTGAGCCTTCTGTAACTTGGCCAGGAGGCCGATTTCCTGCGCTTTGGCGAGCACGGCTGGCCGGTCGTTCATGTCGAGGCCGGCGTACTCGCGCAGCAGGTCGGCATAACGGGCCCTGCGCCAGGGCGTCGTGTAATCAATTTCGTGCTGGCCGAATTTGATGCGCGTCGCGCCGATCACATCGCGGGCCGCGCCGCCGATGATGGCTTCGCAAATTTCCATCATGTCGTGGTAATCGCCGTACGCCTGGTACAGCTCCAGCATCGTGAACTCGGGATTGTGGCGCGGGCTGATGCCTTCGTTGCGGAAGCAGCGCGCCAGCTCGAACACGCGCTCCAGCCCGCCGACCAGGCAGCGCTTCAGATACAGCTCCGGCGAAATGCGCAGGTACAAGTCCAAATCCAGCGTGTTGTGGTGCGTGCGGAACGGCCGCGCCGCCGCTCCGCCATAAATCGGCTGGAGCACGGGCGTTTCGACCTCGATGAACCCGCGCTGCTGCAGCACCTTCCGCGCGTAATCGATAATCCGGCTGCGTTTGACGAAGATCTCGCGCGACTCGGGATTCGCGAACAGATCGACATAGCGCTTGCGGTACCGCAACTCGACGTCAGTCAGTCCGTGCCACTTCTCGGGCGGCGGGCGGACGGCCTTGCTCAGCAGCTTGAAGCCGGACAGCCAGAGCGTGAGTTCGCCGGTTTTGGTGCGGCCCAGCCTCCCCTGGCCGCCGACGACATCACCCAAATCGATGAGCTTGGCGACGGGCCAGGCTTGGCCGATCATCTTTTTGCTGATGCCGTATTGCAGGTCGCCGCTCAGGTCGCGCACCGTCATGAAGATCAAGCTGCCGATGTCGCGATAGAGCACAACGCGGCCGGCGGCGCGGAATTCGGCATCGGGCTGCTCGAGAATCTGGCCGGGCTCAATATTAAGTTTTTCGGCGGCGGCGCGGATGTCGGCATGATGCCTCAGGCCGGTAAAACGCTCGCCGTACG
>JAGPEO010000059.1:0-11983 GCA_018056925.1 Phycisphaerae bacterium | reverse complement strand
ACGCGGCCGGCGGCGCGGAATTCGGCATCGGGCTGCTCGAGAATCTGGCCGGGCTCAATATTAAGTTTTTCGGCGGCGGCGCGGATGTCGGCATGATGCCTCAGGCCGGTAAAACGCTCGCCGTACGGGTCGGAACCGAGCGCGCGAATCTTGTCGCGCTTAACTTTGCGATCGCTGATCTGGTCGCTCATAGTGCGCTTAGTTTAGCGTGTGGCGCACGGCGGAACATACGGCGGACTATTCAAAGAGTGGCCCACAAGCGCGTTTTGCGCGGAGGCTAGGTGCGATCGCGGCGTCGCGCACGTTTGACGCCGGCCGCGCGCGATGAACAGATTTTTGAAAATTTTTCCGCGCGCGCTGCTGCAAATTTTGCGCAAGCTTGCTATAGATGTAGACGTGCGAAGCGTGTGAACGCCCCGTACGAACCGCCGGCGGCGCCTGTAGCGCGTCGCGGGCACAAGATGGAAGGTCGGAAGTGCGTCACGGCTAGACCTTCCATCTGTTTTTTTGCGCACGTTACCCGAGGCATGGGGCAAAGCGGCTTCCCGGTAATTCCCTTTGCTCCCGCCAACGCCCAGCAAGAGCGCCCGCCCGCGAGACCAAAGCGGCTCATTGGTAAACCCCTTTCCGGCCGGACATAGAATCCGGTGACCGCATCGTGCGGCGTTTTGAGCGGGTGACCGCACCATGCGGCGTTCAATGACCGCACCCTACGGCGTTTTCAAACGGAGTCGGAATGTTCCCGCAGACGATCGGACCGGCAACCTGGGCCGAAATTCAACGCACCGAGCAGTTCGTACGCGGCCGGACGGATGCGCGCGCTATCCCGCGGCAATCGGCCGAGTTCCTGCACACGTTGATCCTCGCCGCCGGATGTCGTAGCGGTATCGAGGTGGGCACCGGCTACGGATATAGCGCGTTGTGGATCGGTTCGGCGTTGGCGCGGCAGGCCGGCGCGCTGCTGTCAATCGAGCGCGACGAACTCAAGGTGGCCCGGGCCCGCGAGACTTTCGCCCGCGCCGAACTGGACCAGACTATTCGCGTTCTACACGGCCGCGCCACCGACGTGCTGAAGGACCTGAGCGGCCCATTTGACTTCGTGTTTCTGGATGCCGACAAGGCGAGCACGCCGGCCTGCTTTGAAGCACTCTGGCCGCGGCTCGGTCATAACGCGGTGATTGTCACCGACAACATCGTGTCGCACGCCGACGAGCTGGGCGAATTCGTAGCGCACCTGCGCCGGCACCCGAATTTGTGCAGCATGCTCGTGGACATCGGCTCGGGCCTGGAACTGTCCGTCAAAATCCAACCCGCTCGCACCGCCTCCATCGACGGTGCGGACTGGGTGATCTGAAAGCGGTGTGCCACTGCTTGAAAGCGCAGCTTCAAGCAGTGCGGGTTCAAGCTTGGGAACAGTACGTTTAAACAGTGCGTCCCGTCCCGCTCAACTTAGCGACGCACCGGACTTCAAATCATCCGCAGCACCTGCTCCACCAGCTTCCGTATACCCTCGAACACCGCCGCCGGCCCCGGGCCGAGCATGTACGCCGGCGTCGTCACCAGCTTGTTCTCTTCGTCGACCGCGATCTCGGTTACTCCTCGCTCATCGTGAATGCAGCCCATCTGGCGCAGCGCTGCCGCCGTGCCGGCGTCGTTGCCGATCGTCAGCCGTGGCTTTAGGCCGCGCTTAGCGGCGACACGCCCCAGCAGAGCCGGCGCGATGCAGATCGCCCCAACCGGCTTGCGCTGCGCCAGCATGTCGCCGACCAGCTTCTCCACGGCCGGATGAACGTCGCAGGCCCCGCCGCGTTCCGCGAAGTTGCACAGAGTTTTCGCGGCCCCGAAGCCCCCGGGCAAAATCAACGCGTCCAGCTCGCCGGCTGAAACGGTTGCCACGTCGCGAATACGGCCGCGCGCGATACGCGCCGCTTCCGTCAGTACGTTGCGCGTTTCGGCCACTGGCTGGCCCGCGACATGATCGACCGTGGTCGCCTGCGGCGTATTGGGAGCGCAACACACGATTTCCGCCTGGTGTTGATCGAGGACCAAAAGAGTAAATACCGCCTCGTGGATTTCGGCGCCGTCAAGAAATCCGCAGCCGGACAGCAGTACGCCGACTTTGGGCACGCGTGAATTGGTCATTACTAACTCCTGTTCCGGATCGATTCGGGGCGACACGGGAGGGTGAAGCTCCTCCCCAGCCGTCGGCGCACTGGTAACCGGGAACTTGCCGGCGGTCAACCCGGGTTTGATTCTGAGACCCGCCGCAACGGAACGGTTTGCCTGACTGGTAATACTGCCGGTATAATCGTAATACCGTCGGTTCCTCGGAGCATCGCGAACATGAACGCCGCACCCGTTTTGCAGCCATCTTACCTGCTGGCGCTGCATGCGCCGGATGGGCTCTTCAGCCTGCGCGTGAACCTGCTGTTCGCCGCCTTGGTCGCGCTGGCCCTGGTTAGCGCAGCGCGCTTGTTGGCGCGGCGCGGCGAGCATCGCCTGCCGCCGGTCATGGGAATCATGGCGGCCTTCATCTTTGCGGCTCAAATGGCGAATTTCCCGGTCGCGGCCGGTGTCAGCGGGCACCTGCTGGGCGGTACGCTGGCCGCCATACTGCTCGGACCATGGGCCGCGACGCTGATCATGGGCGTGGTCATCTTCTTCCAGGCCCTGCTGGGCGATGGCGGCCTGACAGCTCTCGGGCCCAACATCTTCAACATGGGCATAGTGGGGACGTTTGGCGGATATCTCATCTTTCTGGCGGTGCGAGCCGGATCGCAGCAGCCGTCGCGCGTCGTCGCCGCCGGGGCGTTCGCGGCCTGGTGCGCTGTCAGCCTCGCCAGCGTCGCAATCAGCATCCAGTTGGCGCTTTCCGGCACAGCCGGCTTGCAGCGCGTGCTCCCGGCTATGCTTGGCATTCACATGCTGATCGGTGTGGGCGAAGCGCTGATCACCGCCGCCGCCTTGGCATTCGTGCTCAAAACGCGGCCGGATCTGGTCTACGGTTTGTCCAGCTCGCGCGCCCCCGTTTGCGGGTCGATCACGCGGTTCGGCCTTGCCGCGAGCGTGCTTGCATGCCTGGCGCTCGGACTGGCGGCCGGGCCGGTGCCGGCTTACTTGAGTGCGCCGGACGGTTTCGAATATGTCGGGCGGCAGCAAGGCTTTCTGCCCGAGGAATTTGAAGCCCCCGAATCCGAGACCCCCGAATCCGAGCCCACTGAACTGAGCGTCGCCGCGACCAGCCTCGCTGGCGGGCTCGGCACGTTGGCAATGTTCGCCGGCTCACTGCTGGTCGGCCACGTACTCACGCGTCGCAGCCGGCTCGAACGCGCCCTCGAGGGATCAACGTCCACCACGAACCACGAGCACCGCAGCCGCCATGCACGAGCAGCGTCTGATTCTGACTGACGCGCCGCGCGCCGTACTCGAGCGCATCGAGCCGCGCGTCAAGCTATTCTGCCTGGCGGTCTGGGTGATTTGCGTGGTCAGCATTCCGCCCGGCGACTATCGCGCATTGGCAGCCTATGGTCTGCTGCTGGTCGCGCTGCTGGCGACAAATGTGCGGCTTGCCGGCAAATTCCTGCGGCGCTTCGCGCCGGCCGTGCCGGTGATCATGGCCGCCGCGGTGTTGTTGCCGTTTTTCGTGGAAGGTGAAGTGCAATGGCGGCTCGGGCCGCTGGTTGCCAGCCGGCCCGGGGTCAACGCCGGCTTGCGCCTTGCGGCCGTAGCCGGCCTGTGCGTGGCGGCGGTGGCGCTGGTTTGGGCCAGCACGCGCCAGGAACTGCTTCTGCAGGGCCTGCGTGGCGTAGGTCTGCCGCCGATATTCGTGAACGTGCTGGCTTTCATGCTGCGCTACCTGGAAGTCCTGCGGCCGGAGCTGCACCGCCTGACGGACGCGCGCACCGCACGCACGATCAGCGGTCGCCGGCCGGATCGTCTGCGTCACAGCGCCAACCTGGTCGGCGTGCTGTTTTTGCGCGCCCACGATCGTGCCGAGCGCGTTGCGGATGCGATGGCCGCGCGCGGCTATACGGGAACGTTGCACACGTTCCACAGGCCGCATTTTCACGCCCGCGACCTCGTCGTCGGTGCTGCGTTCACGGGTGTCGTGGTTGGATGGCGCATCGTTACGATGTGGTGATGTAATCGCGCAGGCTGCATTCCGAGCGGTGTGCTCAGACCGCCGCGCCGTTGGCCGCTTTCACCTCCGCCACTGATGGGATGGGCGCCGGTGGACCCTCGGGCGAGCCGTTCAAGCGGTACTCCGGAACGATTTCCTTCATCCAAGCGCGGATCTCATCGCGTGAGAGGGTATCGGCCCGGCTGATGATCTCGTCAATGCTGGCACGCAACGACTCGAAGTTCACCGGCTTGCTCTGCCAGATGCCGATCTTGGGGTGCTGTGTGCGCGAGACGCCTTCGCCCTCGATCATCAGCTCCTCGTAGAGCTTTTCGCCGGGGCGCACGCCGGTGAATTCGATCTTGATGTCTTCGTCAGGCCGCAACCCCGAAAGCGTGATCATCTCGCGCGCCAGGTCGACGATTTTGACCGGCTCACCCATGTCCAAAACGAAGATCGTACCACCTCTGGACATGGCGGCGGCTTGCAGCACCAACTGCGAGGCCTCCGGAATCGTCATGAAGTAGCGCACCATGTCGGGGTGGGTCACTGTGACCGGGCCGCCGCGCGCGATCTGATCGCGGAAGATGGGGATGACGCTGCCGCTGCTGCCGAGGACGTTCCCGAACCGCACCGTCACAAACTTGGTGTCGCTGCGCCCGTTGAGGCCCTGGATGTACATCTCCGCGATGCGCTTGCTGCAGCCCATGACACTGGTCGGATTGACCGCCTTATCCGTCGAGATCAGAACGAACATCTCGCAGCCGAAGCGGCAGGCGGCGTCCGCCACGACGCGCGTGCCATGGATGTTGTTCTTGATCGCCTCGCCCGGATTGTGCTCCATCATGGGCACGTGCTTGTGGGCGGCCGCGTGATAGACGACGCTCGGCCGCTCACGGTCGAACACGTATTCCACGCGGCGCTTGTCGGTTATGTCCGCGATGTACGGCAGAAATTGCAGGCCGGGGAAGCTGCGTTCCAACTCGCGCCCGACCTCGAACAGGTGTTGTTCGGCTTGCTCCACCAACACCAGCCGCTGCGGTTGGAAGCGGGCTATCTGGCGGCACATTTCCGAACCGATCGAGCCGCCCGCGCCGGTAACCAGCACCACGCGGCCGGCGATCGACCGCCCGATCTCCTGTTGATCCAGCTTGACGGGCGCCCGCCCCAGCAGGTCGTTGATATCGACGTTGCGGATCTCGCTGACGGTGGCCCGCCCGGCGATCAGATCTTCCATCGCGGGCAGCGTCTTGAAGCGCAAGCCCGTGCCCTGGCAAGCCTCGACCACCTTGCGCATTTGGGCCCGCGTCGCGGAAGGCATGGCGATCAGCAGTTCGTCAACTTCGTACTCCTCGCAGATCTTCTGCACGTCGGCGATCGGGCCCAGCACGTCGAATCCGTGTATGCGGCTGCCAATCTTGGCGGGGTCGTCGTCAAGAAACCCTACCGGGCGGTAGCGCAGCGTGGGCAGCCGCAAAATCTCGCGCACTGCGTTCTCAGCGGCATTGCCGGCGCCCAGCAGCAGCAAGCGCGGCGCGCCGGCCTCGGACACCGACCGGACCTCCTCATGGTACAGACGCACCGCGAAGCGCGCTCCGCACACGAGCGCGATAGTCCCCGCGAAATCCAGCATGAATACGACGTCTGGAAAGCCTTCGCCCGCAAAGGGCTTGGCCGCCAGCCCCAGGCGGTGCATGTTCTGCAACGCGTAATAGATGAAGAACATGACAAAGAAGCTCAGCCAGGACGCCTGGGCAATCGTAAATGCGTCACGCAGGCTGACGTAGCGCCAGCGGGCCCGGTGCGAGCCCATCGCCACAAAAACGGTCAACTTGACGAGTACGGCCAGCGGCAGAAGCGGCAGAAAGTAGGGCCGCACCCAATGATTGAACTGCTTGAAATTATATGCCAGCAGGAAAGCCAGGGCCCAGGAGAGGGCGAACAGCACGATGTGCGCCGCAATGCTGACGATCCGGCGATGGGCCATGGCCCAAGACACGGAGCCGTTTCCGCTGGGGGTATTGGCGTCTTGGGAACTACTCACTCTTCCTGCTCGTTGCCGCGCCGGCGGTTAGAACCCGCGTTGACGCTGAGCGGCGCTTGCAGCGCCAGGCTACAGCGCGTAGCGCAGCGCCGCGATAAGGCCATTCCAATTCTCAGAACTCCGGTCGGCCGCTCTTTCGCGCAAAGTTTTTTCAGCTTCGTTCAAAGCGCGTGCGGCCCGCTGGGAGTCGCCCAGCATCCAGGCGCAGTACGCTTGCAGCAGCATCGATTCCAAATCTGAGCTGTCAGTTGTGGTCCGCACGTACTGCAGCATTTGCCGCTCCAGGTTGCCGGAGCGTCCATCCCGGTAATCGCCAAAGTACGACGCAAGCGAGCGCTCCGCGCCCTCGTTGCGGCGTGCTTGTGCGAGGCGGTGAAACGTATCGGGGTCGTAGCGCGCCGCCCGGGCCAGGCAGAGCAATGCTTCACTGATCGAAATACCCGAAGTGCGACTGGCCTCCAGGTGTGTGTGGGCTTCAAGCACGTTGAGAATCGGCAGTTCCGGGGCGCTGTCGGTTACAGACTTTTGCCCGGCCTTCGTCAGCTCGCTCGCCGCCACGAATAGTCTTTGTGCGTGACCTAGCCGTAACGATCTTTCCTCGTCCGCCGCCACGTCACCGGGACTGGAGCGCTCCGCCGTCGCTTCGGCGAAAGCGTCAAAAGCCTGCTTGTAGAGCTGGGCCAGGCGATCATCGTTGCATTGGTCGAGCAAGTCCACCACGTTGTCGTACGACTCCATCACGCTGTCGAGCGGTGGGCGGCTCGGCGTCAGGTCGAAGAAGCGGTGGTAGGCGGTGCCCTGCGGCTCGGTCGCCTGGATAGGCGTATTCTCGCCGCGCGGCATGTTGAGACCCGGCCAACCGTATAGGGGCGTACCGGGAGCGACACTGACGTTGAACCCGGAAGCGGCCCCGATATCGAAGTCCGACAGGAATCCATCGCGGAACAAGCTGCGCTGAGTTGGAGAGGCGATCATCCCCAATCTCACCGGGGCGATCGGCTGCCCGGAATAAGAAGGACGGTTCCGCCGGGGTGCCATGCTGAAGGAAGGCATGCCTACGTTGGGGGTTTTTGGCGCGATGCTGATCACCGCAGGGGAATAGGTATTCGCGCCGCCGAGGACGCCCAGCCGGCTGGACGGCCCGCTTTGGGACGGATTATCGGCAAGTACTCTTCGACGCTGTGCCTGCGCTTCCGGCGGGTATGCCGCACAAATCATGTACAGCAGCGCTGGGAGAACACAAAGACGTCGCATTCGGCCTTCCAGGGCTGGAAGATGGCTCATCGCTCGCATCATAGCTTAGATCGGCAGCTCAGTACAGCGGTTTCTCGGTCGATGCCCGCGTGGCGCAGGCGAGTGCACTTTGGCTGGCCCGCCGGTTAGGCAGTACGTTCCAAATGCGGCTTCTCGCCCTTCCGAGAGGCTGTACGTTGCGCGTGTTCCAGCGTTCGGCGGTACGTGCGTTTGGGTAGGCTGCGTCTGCGCCGATACCGGCGCGAATTATCGGAAGGAGTCGGGAAACAAATTATCGGTCTATGCGTGGCCTAGCGCGGAAAATGCCGGTGCCACCATCTTCGACCTGTTGATCCTGGGCTACAATGTACCGCATTGTGCCGGATTTTCGCGCTGGCCCATCCCGACCGGGTCAGCGTTTCAGGAGTGCCTAATGCTTGTGGTAATGTCTGTCGACGCCACGCAGGAACAGATCGAAGCCGTCGCAGAACAGGCTCGCCGGCTCGGCTACAGTCCACACGTCATCCCGGGCGCGACGCGTACGGCCATCGGAATCACCGGGAACCGCGGCCCTGACGGCCAGGACTCGTTGCGTATGATGCCCGGGGTGGTGGACGTGATTCGCGTGACGGTGCCGTACCGGCTCGTGTCGCGTGAAATGCACCCGCAGCCGACGATTATCCCCGTTTCCAACACGCGAATCGGGGGCGCCTTCACCGTGATCGCCGGCCCATGCTCGGTTGAGAACGAAGACATGATCATGCGCACGGCCGAGTTCCTGGTCGGCCAGGGCGTGCGACTCATGCGTGGCGGGGCATACAAACCTCGGAGCAGCCCCTATTCCTTTCAGGGCCTGGGGCGGGAAGGGCTGCGGTTGCTGGCCAAAGCGCGGGCCGAGACAGGCATCGCGATTGTTACGGAAGTTCTGGATATCGAGAATGTGGATTATATAGAAGAGACGGCGGACGTACTGCAGATCGGCACGCGCAACATGCAGAACACAGCCCTTCTGCGGCGCGTGGCGAAGAGCAACAAGCCGGTGCTGCTCAAACGCGGCATGGCGGCCACGCACGAAGAGTGGCTCATGGCCGCGGAGTACGTGGTCAGCGGCGGCAACCCGAATGTGATCCTGTGCGAGCGCGGCGTGCGCGTTTCCGACCAGGCTCGCACAACGCTTGACCTGACTGCAGTTCCGGTGATGAAAAGCCTCTCACACCTGCCAATTCTCATCGACCCCAGCCATGGCACGGGCAAAGCGGATTACGTTCCGGCGATGAGCCGGGCGGCGTTGGCGGCCGGGGCGGATGGTTTGCTGGTCGAGGTTCACCCAGATCCCGGCCGCGCGCTCTCGGATGGCTCACAGTCGCTGACATTCGAGGCGTTTGCCGCGATGTACGCTTCCCTGAAGCCGCTCGCGGCGGCGCTGAACGTAAAACTTCTCTGATCAACTACCCCGCGTGGCGCGAGCGGCAGCGGACGCTGCCCGCACGCGCCTCAATATGCGGAGCTCGTTGTCGGCATAGGGGTAGTTGGCCGCGTGAAGATAACCAGGTACCGGCTCATAATCTCAACGGACGGCATGCCTTTGGTAGGCATTGAAGAAGTCGACCGGCTGGCCCAGCAAGGCAGACAGCCCAGCCCGGAAGGCGGGGTTATCCGGATCCGACGGGCAATACAGCGCGCCGCTCGGGCCCCACGAACCGCAATACGGCGTGAAGATGTCGGCCGTGCATGGTTCGCCCTCGGCTAACGAGATGAACCGGCCGACACAGTTGGCGCGCAGCGACGGATGCGGCCCCTCGATCTCGCCCGGTTCCGGAGGTTCACAGCAACAGCCCGGGTCGCCGCAAGCCGGCTCGAGCGCATCGCACTGCAGGCCGGAGAAGGGCAGGCGATCCAGCGACCTGCACGCAGCCGCGAGCACGTCATCGAGACACAGACCAGTGTGGAGGTCACAGCAGGCGCCCGGGTTGCCGCATACCGGAGATAGTTCGCTGCATGTTCCGCCCGGATCATGGCGCATGTGCTCTCCAAAGCACTCGCTCGGCGACAAACCATCCGTACAGAGGCTGGTCAACTCATCACAGCAGGCGCCGGGCGCCGGCTCCCGCGGACCGGAGATCGTCAGCACGTAGTTGCCGCACGCGCTAGGGCTCGACGGCTCGAGGTCGATGTACTACACCCCGGGCTCAAAGTAGTTCAGCAGGTAACCGGCCGTACCGCACTCCGGCGAGTCATCTTCTGACCAGTAAGCAGTGCAACATTCGTGCCCGATGTTCCAGTACGTGTTAAGGGTGGAGTCGCATAGACTGAACGTCCAAAGGCCCGGCCACCTGATATGGACGGCGAAGCTCACGTCCTCGCCAACCCGCAGTGCGCAGTCGTCGCCCATGCCGCAGGTGGTGCCGCTCAGGACCAGGGGCGGGTCGCCTTCGGGGTAGACGAAGAAGTCGGCGCACAGGCACGGGTTCGGGTCGCACGGTACGCCGTCGCCCTGGTACTCGCCGCCGCATTCGGAGGGCCGCTCATAGGCGCACTCCTCACCGTAACAGCAAGCACCGCGCATCTGGCCGCACGGCGGGTCCAGCTCTTCACACGTGGCGAACGCGGCGAACCGCAGGCCCTGGCACTCCGAGCCCCAGACGTGTTCCGTGCAGGTGCCGTTGGCTTCGTCGCAGCATGCGCCCAGCATGTCGAGGCAGGTAATGCCGAACTCGCCGATCGCGAAATCAGCCCCGGACGTGCAGCTCACGACGACCGTGTGCACCGGATTGGCGCACACGCCGAAGCCTACCGGGCCGGCCGAACCATGAGCGGTGAACTGTTCGGACAGGTGCGTCTCATTGACCAACACCTGGAACGTGTGCTCGGCGAACGGGCTCGGCTGCACGTAGAAGTATACCGCCACGGTGCCGGCCGGCATCGTCAGGGTAATGCTGGACGCACCGTTGGTGTAGTACACGTCGCCCGTGTAGCCGTGGCTCCAACTCATCCAACCGGAGCCGATGCGGCGATGGCTGACGGCCGGGCTAAACCCGATTTCACTCGGAACCAGGCACGGCGCCGGGTGGGTGCTCAGGTCCATATGCAGCGGCCTCATCCGGCGGAAACGGCGACATCTCCAGCCCGCACAGACTGGACGGCGGCGCGTCCGTGCCAAATAGATAGTCCAGCAGACCCCAACCACAGGGCGGGTCGAAGCTGTCCCTGGTGCAACCGGTGCCTTGGAATTGGTAGCAGTTACGCCAAATCTGGAAATCGGCCAATGTTACACAGCCGTCGCGGTCCAGATCGGCTCCCGGGTCAACGCCCGGCGCGCCGGGGCAGGAGCCGAAGGCGTCCAGGAAGAGGTTGTAGTCGCTCATGTCGACCACCCCGTTCTGGTCAAGGTCGCCGCATAACGGGTACTCGCCGGAAATAAAGCGTCCTTGACAGTTCGCGCGGAAGTCGAAGTACGGGCGGTCATCCCCGCCGCCCTCCGCGAAATCGCAGCAGCAGCCCGGATCGCCGCACGCCGGCTCGAGCTCGCCGCATTGGACTCCGGTGTGAGCCTGGTGGCCGATCGACTCGCACACCGCCGCGAGCACCTCATCGACGCAAGCGCCGGTGTGGACATCGCAGCAGGCGCCCGGATCGCCGCACCGGGGACTCAGCTCCGCGCACCGGAGGTCGGCCAAGAACCGCCCGCCGGAACTGATACAGTCACAGGGTATCATGTCGTCATGACAAACGCCTGTTTCCGCAAAACAGCATGCGCCGCCGCAGGGGTAGTAGCAGGCCACCATGTTCGCGATCTTCGTCACCCAATCGCCGCCGCCGTAACTAAGGCCGGTAAAGCCGGGCGCGTACCAGACGTACCCAGGTAGCTCCGTGACGGCCGAGATGCTTCCGTCGATCGTGCCGTCGGTGAACGCGGTGGGTGATACGGCCGAGACGACATCCAAATACGAGGCGCTATGCGCGCCGACACTGCCAAACGGCCCATAGTGGGCGCAGCTCACGCCGTCCATGTTGTATGAGCCGCTACCCAAGCTCGTGCTGCAAGCCAGCACCGGGCAGTAGCCCGGCTCGTCCATGATCCGGCCGCTGAGGTAGTTGTTTTGATCGCTATGGCGGCACCACTGCCCCAATATGACCTTTCTGCACCCGGCGACGAAATCGGCCAGAACATCACCCATGGCGACCGGGTCGGCATAGGGGTTGTTGACCCACGTGATCACCGCGGCGTACGGCGCCAACTGCTCCAAGGTGGGCGTGGCGACGCGGGCATCGAAGTAATCCACATTGATCTGCAGCAGCGCCGCCAGTACAGCGCGGAAGCCCGCATTATCGCTCGCGGCCGGGGCATATAGCACTTCGGTCGAAATCCGGTCCGGGCCGAAAGCCGTCATCACCTGGTCGCCCGGCAGAGCGGGTGGCGCCGCCGACCCCACGCTCGTGTGAGACCCTCCTGAGGCACCCGCGGCGTGCCCGGCATTGGTTGGACCGGCGGTGCGCGGCAGGAAATCGCACTGCGCCGCGTTGGAGGTTGTGGTAGCCGTGTTGACCTGCAGCACGTTGGCGACCGGCGCCTCTATCGAAGCCCG
>JAGPEO010000375.1 GCA_018056925.1 Phycisphaerae bacterium | reverse complement strand
CGTCATAGTCCTTGTATTTCGTGAGCTGCTTGATCGTGCCGTCCTTGGTTTCGTACTTGTAAAGGTTCAGCGTGCCGAACTCGCGATCCGAGGCGAAGTAGATCGCGTCGCCCTGCCACATCGGGAAAACTGAGCTGAAGTCGCAGTCGCAGATGATGCGGTAATCGTGCTTGTCCAGGCTGCCCATCCAAATGTCGGGAGCCATGCCGCCCTGGTAGCGCTTCCAGGTCGCGTGCTCGCGCGTGATGCGGTTGTACGCGATCTGCTTGCCATCCGGCGAGATGGCCGTCAGCCCGGCCCGGTCCACCGGCAGCGCCTCAGGCAGCCCGCCCTCGATCGAAACGCGGTACACCTTCTCGCCGCGGAACGGATACTCGAAATTTGAGCGGAAGATGACGGACTTGCCGTCCGGCCACCATTCGAGCATGCGCTCGCTGCTGGGATGAAACGTCAGTCGTTTCGGCACGCCGCCGTTGGCGGGCATGACGTAAATATCTGCACCGCCGTCGTACTGGCCGGTGAAAGCGATCCACTTGCCGTCGGGCGAGAACTTGGCCCAGATTTCCGTGCCGGAATCATTCGTGATCCGCCGCGCCTCGCCCCCGGCGCTCGGCACGAGCCACAGGTCGTCCTCATAGGTGAACACGATCTTGTCCCCGTGTACGTCGGCCATGCGCATCAGGTGGCTTTCCGCCAAAACGGGCACGGCAAGGGCCCCGACGATCAGTACCAGCGTGGCGCAACTTGCGAATCTCGACAAAGCAGACCTCCTCATGTTCGGTTACTACGTGCGAAGTAGTCTGGCCGAAAGTGCGGCCGCGGGGAAGGGGCGAGCGTATAAGCTGGGCCGGCGGAATGTGGGAAAATGTCGCGCGAGTATCGCGTAGCGCTTAGCTTGCGCGATGCGGCATTAAGTTTCGAAGCTGGCGCCCTGGACCGCTGCGGCGCGGCCGAACTGTCCCATAACCGGACGTCCGGCGCGCAGGCGCTACGCGACGTTTTTCGGGCGGCGTGTCCAGCGGGCGATCACAAGCATGAAGACGGCCAGGAGCGCAAACGCGAGCAGGCCGTACCAGTTCATGAGTTGCCCGACCTTCTCAGGATCCTCGCCCGACCCGATCAGCTTGGACGGCATGTCGAGCTGGTTCAGCTCGTTCACGGCCTTCGCCCAACCCCGCAGGGCGAGGTTGATCACGCCCAGCAGGGCCGCACCGACTATGAACCCGGAGGCTATGAACAAGCCCTTATGGTGCCGGGCCTGGCGCGTAGCCTCGTCGCGTGTCCCCCATTTCACGGCGGCGGCAATGAGCGCGCCCACGAGCAGCGGCAGAGTCAGCGCCATTGGCAAGAACATTCCTAGCCCGAATGCCAGCGGCGAGATGCCCGCGACCTGAACGGCCAGCGCAATCACGGCCCCCACGCCATAGGCCAGCCACGGCGCCTCTCCGTCGCCAAGAATGCTCAGGACCGCGCCTTTCATCAGATTCGCGTGCGGGGCCGGCAAAACCGTGGATGAGGCCCCGCCCTCAAAGCCTCCGCTCCGCGCGGCCAGCATGATCGTCGCCGCGACCACGGCGCAGGCCAACGCGCAGGCAGGAATGCAGCTCCAGGCAATCTTCTTCGGGCTGGCGCCGCACCCGTGGCCCAGCTTGAACTCATTCATCAGAGAACCCGCGACCGAAAACGCCGAGGCCGCGACGCCGCACACCAACAACACCCCAAGCTGGCCCGCCGGGCTGCCGCTCAGCCCCGCGCTCAACAACACCAGCGGCACGATCAGGATGGCCAAGACTGTCACGCCCGAAATCGGCGGCGCCCCAGCCCTGGTCGTTGCCCAGCCCGAAACGACAGAAAAGACGAACGAGATCAGCAGCGCCAAAACAACCGCGGCCAGCGTAAGCGTTACGCCGTTCGGCATGCCCTTGAAGGCGAAGAAGTAGCAATACCCAGCCATCACTGCGGCGGCGATGATCCCCATCAGTCCCAGTGCCGGATAGCTTATGTCGTTGCCCGTCCGCTCGAGCACCACCGAAGAACCGCGCTGGCGGAAGCGCCCGATCAATGCGCCGCTCAGCGAACCGGCCATCGCCCCGCTGCGTTTTAGGACCCAAATGGCGCCGGCTGCGAATATGCAACCAATACCCATGTTCCTGGGAATGTTGTTGAAGATCGCATCGCTCGCGGTGCTGTTGATCGCCGGATTGAGCTGCTGCAAAGCCCCGAGATCAAGCTGCGACAAAAGCGGCACGACCACTAGCAGCGACAGCATCGAACCTGCCACCATCGCGGCCGCGTAGCGCAGGCCGATGATGTAACCTAGGCCGAGGAATTCCGCGCCCGTCCCCATGGCGATGAACGCCTTGAACTTGACTGTCAGACTATACCACAGGTCGCCCGGGCTCCCTGGCAAAGCCAGGCTCTGGAAGCTGCGACCCACCCATTGGCCGGCCTTGTCGCCCGCGGCCGCCTTTTCCACCCAAGTTATGTCCAGCTTGCCGGTCGTGAACGTCTCGGACCATAGCCGCAGCATGCTCGCACAGACCGCCCCTGCGCCGGCCAGAAGAGAGGACAGCACAAAAACGAAGGTATGCGTTCTGCCGCCCTGCCCGGCGGCCAGGATGGCGTTGGTCGCGGCGGCCTCGGGAAAGGAGTGCTCGCCGCGTGTTTGTCTGAGGAAGTAGCGGCGCAGCGGCACCATGAAGACTACGCCCAGCGTCGCCCCCAAGAACGGAATCAGAAAGATGTGAAGGAAAATCGTCGGGCTGCCCAGATCCAGCGAGTCCTGCAACCCGAGCAGGTAGATGGCGGGCATCGCGAACACCGTGCCTGCGGCAACCATACTGGCTGTACTCCCGATCGCCAGCAAGTTGACATTCTCGGCAGTCGCGCTGCGCCGCAATCCCAGGCGCAACAGGAAACCCGAGAGGCCGACCGCCAGGATGGAAATCGGGATCGCCGTTGCGATGATCTGGCCGGTCTTGAGCGCCAGGTATGTAGCAATCATCGAAAATAGAACGTTAGCCAGCATACCGAAGACGATCGCCCGCCCGCTCAACTCGCGTGCACTCAGACCGGGCGCAGAAGGGCGCGGCACGGTCTGACCGTCTGCCGTGGGACTGAGGACTGCGGGACTGGCTACAGTCGGGATGCCGACCGCGGGCCCCGTTTTGCACTGGTCAACCTGCGGCTGCGCGGCCGCGGGAGACGCTACCGCCTGCTTGAGGTTGTCCTCGATACTTCCGGACTGCTGGGTCTGAATCTCGGACCGGCCTGCCATGCTCGTTCCCTTTCTCCTGCGATTGCCGAGGAACGGCCATGGCCAGGCTGGCC
>JAGPEO010000374.1 GCA_018056925.1 Phycisphaerae bacterium | reverse complement strand
GTCTCGCCCCGGTGTCGTCCGTTGGCCCCCGCTCGCGCTGCAAGCTCACATTCGCCTCAGCGGGACCCTCACGCGTCGCTTCCCACGGCGCGAACAGGTCGCCGACGCGAAACTCGATCCGCTCCGCGACTCCATGCCGCGCGGCGTTTCGCCGCGCCACGTTCACCGCCGCTTCGGAAATATCGCTGGCAAACAGTGCGGCGTCCGGCAAATTCTTGGCCAGCGCGACCGCGATGCACCCGCTGCCGGTCCCTAAGTCC
This sequence comes from Phycisphaerae bacterium, assembly GCA_018056925.1. Lineage (GTDB taxonomy): Bacteria > Planctomycetota > Phycisphaerae > UBA1845 > Fen-1342 > JAAYXS01. The sequence goes on along the minus strand of JAGPEO010000374.1, from coordinate 3,071 downwards.
AAAATTCTGTGCGTGACTTTCCGCCCGGCCGGAACTGCCGAGCCCGCCGGCGCCGCTCGTCCGATGGGCGCGCCCGCTGTGTCTTCCGCACCCGCCGCCACCTGCGCCGCCGCAGTGTCTTCCGTGCACGGCGTCGCTTGCGCGCCGGCCGTGCCTTCTGCGCCCGGCGTCTCTTCCGCGGCTGCTGCGTCCCCTGTACCCGGCGCCACTTCCGTGCCCGCCACGTTTTCAGTGGCGGGCGCCGCGTGCCCGCCCGCCTCGGATTCGCGCAGGAGCCGGACGGTGCGTTCGACCAGAATTTCCGTCTCAGGCCGGGGAATCAGCACGTCCGGCGTGACTTCGAATTCCAGCGAGAAGAATTCCTTTACGCCGGTGAGATAGGCGATCGGCGTGCCGGCCGCTGCGGCCTTGACCGCCTCGCGATAGCGCTCCAGCACATCCGGGCCAGGCACGGCTTCGTACTGCGTGTACAGCCGGATTCGCGGACAACCCATGGCATGCGCCAACAGCAGCTCGGCGCACAGCCGCGGCGACTCGACGCCCTGGCGCCCGAAATAATCGCGCGTCCAAGCCAGCAGCCGGCTGACAGTCCACGGCCCGCTGTCCACGTTCGAAGCCACCATAACTCGCAATATACTAGTTCGCGAACGGCCAGGCCAACGCCCGCATTGGACCACCAAGCCGACGCCTACAAGGGCCGCTACGCGCGCGGCGTGGCGAGAGTTTTTTCTAGCGCCGCCTCACTTCATCCGCTTCCGCAGCTCGGCCAGTATGGCCGCGTGCGTCTCGGCATTCGCATGCCCGATCTCACGCTCAAAATCGACCAATACCTCCATCAGTGTGGCGGCACGCTCCAACTCACCTAGTTTCCGATATTCGTCGCCCATGTTCCAACTCGCGATAGCTTCGCCCGCACGGTTGCCGATCTCGCGATGAATGATGAGTGCCTGCTCATAGAACTCGACGGCCTTTGGGGCGCGGCCGAGGGCGGCGTACGCGTTGCCGAGGTTGCCCAAAGTCGTGCCCTCTGCGCGGCGGTCGCCGATCTCGCGTTCAATCACCAGTGCCTGCTCATAGAACTCGATGGCCTTGCGGGCGGACCCGCCGTGCGCGGTCTGGTCGAAAGCTGATAGCCGATAGCTGAAAGCTCGCGATAGCTGACGACTCGGCAGCTCGCCAGGACAGGCGGCGCGACGCCCCGCCGGTTATACTGCTCGCGGTATGACGTCGCTTCGCGCACGCTGGGCCGGCTGCCTTTTGGTCCCGCTCATTCCGATCGTGCTCATGGCCGCGCCTGCGCCGGCCCGCGCGGAGGTCACGGGCGAGCAGGTCAAGCGGGCCATCCGCAAGGGCGTGGATTACCTCAAATCCCGCCAAGGCGCCGACGGGCGCTGGCCGTTCCGCTATTACGTCGGCGGCGAGACGTGCCTGGCGACGCTGGCCCTGTTGCAGGCCGGAGAAAGCGTCGACTCGCGCGCCATCTCGAATGCGTTGCAGCACATCCTCTCGCTTGAAAACGCGAACGTCTACGTAACGTCACTCAAGATACAGGTGCTCGCGCACATCGATCCGCAAAAGTACTACGAGCAGATAAGCGACGCGGCCCAATGGCTGGCCGGCGCGCAGGACGTTCAGGGCTTGTGGACCTACGACCAGCGCGGCAAGCGTTTCGACCACTCTAATTCGCAGTTCGCGCTGCTCGGCCTGCATGCCGCCGCGCAAGCCGGCGTGAAGATCAATCCCGGCGTCTGGCGCAAGGCCCTGCAGGGTGTAACGGAAACCCAGAAGGAGGACGGCGGCTGGACCTATCAGACCCGCGACACCAGCTACGGCAGCATGACCGCCGCGGGGGTGGCAGACCTGCTCATCCTGGGCAGTCGCATCGGCGTCGCAAGAGAGGGGCCCTTCGAAAACGGCCAGGCGCCGCGCTGCGGCAGTTACCGCACCAATCGTGCTTTGGCCGCCGGCTTGGCTTGGCTGGCGCGGAATTTCGAAGCCGGCTCCAACCCGCGCCGCCGCGGCCAGCACACGTATTACTGGCTCTATTCAGTAGAACGCTGCGGCATGTTGTCAGGGCAACGCTACTTCGGCCGCCATGACTGGTACCGCGAGGGGGCCGAGTTCCTGGTCAAGGCCCAGCAGTCGGACGGCTCCTGGAGTCACGACACGGTCGACACGTGTTTTGCCCTGCTCTTCTTGGCCAAGGGCCACAAGCCCGTGCTGATTCAAAAGCTGCAATGGTCCGACGACGACGCCTGGAACCCCGACCGCCATGACCTCGAAAACCTGCTGGGCTACATCGGCGACAAGTTCGGCCAACCCGTGACGTGGCAGACGGTCCACTTCGACGCCCCGCTTGAAGACTGGCTGGCCGCCCCGCTGCTTTACATGCAGGGCCATAAGTTTCCCGCCTGGAATGCGGAACAACGCGAAAAGCTGCGCCGCTTCGTCGCCAACGGCGGCACTCTGCTGGCGGAGGCCTGCTGTGGACGCGAGGAGTTCCGGACCGGCTTCATGCAGTTTGCGGCCGAGACGTTTCCCGAATTTCCGCTGCACGAATTAGGGCCCGGGCACGCCGTTTACCGCGTGGCCAACGACTGCGAGCCGTACGGCCTGATGGGCATGGACGTCGCCTGCCGCACGAGCGTCATTTTCAGCCCGCGCGATATGTCATGCCTCTGGGAGCAGGCCAAGGTTCCGAAGTTGAGCGAAGAGGCTTTCAAACTGGGCACGAACATCGCCGCTTATGCCACGGGCCGCCGGCCGCTGTTGGATCGCCTGAGTGTCGTCATTTTGCCCGACGAGAACGGCGAAGCGGATGGCCAAGCTTCGGCCGGCGGCGCCGAAGCGGACGCGGGCGGCGGCGAAGGCGAGCGTGCCGCAGAGCGCCGCGGGCCGCAGCCGCCCGAGCGCGATGCGCTGCGCTTGGGCCAACTCGTTTACGAAGGCGACTGGCGGCCCTTCCCGCGCGCGCTGGTCGAGCTGGCCGAGTTTCTGCGCCGGCAAACGAACCTGGATGTGATAACGCAGTACCGTCCCATACGGTTGACAGACCCGGCGCTATACACCTG
>JAGPEO010000058.1 GCA_018056925.1 Phycisphaerae bacterium | reverse complement strand
TGCGAGGCGCGGTCCTCTTCGGCTGGTCGTCAGCCGCCGCGGCCGGCTCATCCGGGGGCGCTTGTTCGCTTGCCGTTTGGGCTCTGGATGCACGCGTGCGGCGCGACTGGCCGGCGGCCTTCTCCGTCGCAGACTGGGAGCTGGAACCGGCCGGCTTGGTCACGGCGCTGGGCGACTTCGCGCGTTTGCGGCGCGGCTGCGTGGTTGGCTGATCGACGCCTTTGTCTTGCGGCTCGTCGGCCGACTCGTTCTGTGGCTGCTGAAGTTGCGATTCGGCCCAATCGCCGACCAGTGCGACCGCGGCCCCCTTCTCGACCATCATGACGCTTATGAACGGGAACCCGGCCGACGGTACTACATTATCATCAGCCGGCCTTTGGCCGCCGCCGCGCGTTCCGCCGCCCCGTCCGCGGCTGCCGCTCGGCGGCCGGCCCGGCCGGGTAAAGGATGACCCGCCGCCTGACCGGCCCGAGCCGCTGTAACCGGCGCGGCGCGCCGCCCCGCTCGAGGAGCGTCCCGAGCCACGGCCCTGGAGTTCGTCGATTACGGCTTGGGCATCTTCAGCGGAGATGTTCTTGAACTCGATCACGCGGTAGACCACGTTCTGCGGCGCGACCTTCGTGATTTGATTGACCACGCTTTCGACCGTGCCGTAGGCGGAGGAATCGCCGTAGAGCATCAGCAGCTTGGCCTGCTCGTTGGCTGCGATTCTCACGGCGCGTGGGGGGCGCCCGGTCTTTTCCGCGATCAACTGTTCGCCGTCGTTGAACAAGCGTTCGACCTGCTCGGCCAGCTCAACCGGGTTCTGGCCGATGGGCACGGGAATCAGTTTGACGCCGGCCACCATGATGTCCGGATTGTCGAAGCGTTCGACGAGTTCGGTGATCTCGCGTATTTGGGCCTTCGACCCGTGCACCACCAAGGTGGGCGGATTGCTGTTGTCGTTGGGTATGATCTTGGGGGGCGAACCCACAGAGCCGCCCCGATCCCCGGCGCGGGCGCCACCGGTCGTTACTTCCTGGTCCATGAAATCCCAGATGTAGGCGAGGATTTCGGTGGGCTTGACCTTGGTTACGGGTATTGTGGCGATTTCGCGATGCGATGTTATCGCCTCTTCCAGCGGATCGATGATCTGCGCCTGCACCAGGTCGATGTCGTCTGACCGCCCGGACACCATGACTGTGTTTGTAGTTGGCTCGGCGAAGGCGTATACGTCAATGTGACGCGCGGCCCCGCTCGCGGCGCCGCCCGGCATGCCGCCTGGGCGACGCGTGCCGGACGGACGCGCGCCGCCGCCGCTCGTACCCGATGCACCGCCGGCGGCGAAGTCGTTGATGGCGGTGGCGACGACCTCAGCGTTGGCCTTGTCCAACACAAACACGCGGAAATCGCGCATCTGGTCAGCCGGCGTCTCGACGTCGATGGTCCTCAGCACGGTTTCCACGAAGGTGAACGTCTGCGGCGAGCCGACCACCATGATGCTGTTGGTACGCGGATCGGGGACCGCCGTGAACGGGTCGATCGGCAGGTCGCCGCCGGCCGCCCCGCGTCCCGCGCCCAGACCGGCCATCTGCAGGTACTTGGCCAGGGCGCTTTCGACCTGCTCGACGACGAACTCGGCGTTGGCGTATTGCAGTGCATAGCGCCGCAGTTGCATGTCCTGGTGTGGCACGTCGAGTTTGGCCGCCATCTCCTCAATCTGCACGAAGACGGCTTGGGGTGCGCGGACCAATAGCTTCTTAGACGCCTTGTCGCCCATGATCGTGATGGCGCCTGTTGCGCTGCCGCCGGATTGTCGCGGCCGGGCCTGACGTCCGGCCTGGCGCGCGCCCGGCGCGCTGCCCGCGCCGCCGAACATTTCGAGCAGCGTATCGGCCAGCTTGACCGGGTCGGCGTGAACCACGGCGATTTCGCGGAACTGGCGCATGGAACCTTCATCCAGAGCTTGAATCTGGGCGAAGATGGCGTCGCGTTTGTCGGGCGTGGCGAAAACCACGATGGTGTTGGTGGCCGCGTCCGCCGCGATGCGGATATCTGAGCCGGTGCTTTGAGCGCCGCCGCCGCGGCCGGGGCGTTGCCCGCCGCCGCCCGCGCCAGAGCCGAAAATGGCCTGGACCGTGTCGGCGATGGCGAGCGCGTCGCCATACTTGCAGACGTACAGTTCGGCATCTGCCAGCGCGCCCTCGATATCCAGCTTCTGAATCTGGGCGCGGACCAGTTCCTCGTCTTTCTTCTCACAAGTGAAGATCACCTTGTTGACGCGCGGGTCGCCGGAGACGGTAACCGGACCCAGCGCACCCGGGGAACCGCCGCTCCGCCCGCGGACTGCCGCTGCCATACCGCCGCCAGCGCGCGGTTGCGAGGGTCCGCCCCCGCCGGCGCGGGCCGCGGCGAAGATGTCCTGCAATAGCGGCAGGATGTCCTCCATCTTGGCGTGCTCGAGCTGATATTCGTAAATCCCGACGATCTCGCGCCCCTCGAGGTTCTCAAGATCGCCGATGACCTTCTCGATGACCTTCATCACTTCCGGCGGCGCTGAAACCAGCAGCGAGTTGGTCACGTCATTCGGCACGACCTCCACCTGCTCGACTTTCGCCCCGCCCTCAACGCCGGGAACCGAGAACGCCTGCTGCTGAAGCATCTCGATCAACTGGGCTTGCGGATTGAAGCCGCCCGCCGCCCCGCGCCGCGCCGGCGCAGCCGCCCCGCCACGCTTCTGCTGCGCTTTGGCGATGCCCAAAACCGCCTTGATGTCCTCGGCGGTCTCGCTGGCCACCAGATTTCTGAGCTGGAAAATGCGCAGGTCCACCTCGCCCGGCGGAATGTCCAGTTCCCGCAGCAACTGCTTGATCTCGGGCAGGTCGGCCTGATTGCACTTGATAATGAGGTAGTTGTGGCCCGGGTCGGTCGCGATCCGCACCCGTTGTCCGTCAACGCTGGTCCGGCCGCCCCTCTGGCCGCGCTGATTGCCGCCCATCAAGCGCTCGATCATGCTCTGGTGATCGTCATCCTTGTCCCCCCGTTGCCCGCGCTGTTGCGGCGGCTGCTGTGGAAGGCGGAGCTGCGGCCGCTCGTTGAACATGATCTGGATTACTTCGGCCGCGGCGCTGACGTCGCCGTACTTGAACTCGAATATGCGGACAACCTCCCCGACGTTCAGGTCTTCCTCGAGCAGGGTAATAGTGTCTTCGAGTTCTTCGACCTGGCTCTTGTCACCGTAGATGATGACGCTACGACCGTCCGGCTGGACGACCACGCGCGGCTTTTCCTTCCGCGGGCCGGACTGATCCGCGCCGGCTTCAGGCTCACCCGCGCAGCGTACGCCCGGCGGCAGCGCCCGCTTGCTCGACGCGGCGGGCGTCGCGGCGGATTCCGATTCAGCCGGATCCGGCGCCGGCTCACCGCTTAAGAGCGCCAAGTCGATGTCCGACAGCAGCGCCACCGTTACGGGCATGCCGAGCTGGAAGGGGCGCACATCTGTCCGTTTGGAATCGCGCGTGGCGCCTGCGTCATTTCCCGTTTCTTTGTTAAGACGCTGGCGGTCGCGCTTGTGGCGAATGGCCGGCGGCTCCTCGCCTTCCTCCCAGAGGGTTTCGACCATGGTTGGCGCGACGTCCTGCTTCGCGTATTCGACCATCAGCTCACCGGCGTGCCGCGCCTCCAGATACCCCATCAGGTCCTTGACCGGCCCCCTGATGGGCAGGATCACGACCTTCTTCTCCGGCTTGGCGTGAGCCTCGAACTGTCGAATGACGGCCACGATCGGCTCGATTTCGTGCGGCCGGCATCTGACCGTTATGTACTCGCCAAACCAATCTGACTTGATGGAAGGACCGCCTTGGTCCTCGTCTGGGAACATGTCCCGCACATCGTAGGCGATGTCCCAGGCGTCGCCGCGACCAATATCCACGAAGTACAGCTTGCGGCCGCTGGGGTCGGTGAGCGCGTCCTGGTCGCCTTCCGGCTCGGCATCGAGCATGGCGATGGTGGCTTCGACCTGGCGCATCTTGCGCTTATTGGTCGTGACCAGCAGGCGGTTGTGATATTCATCGGGGGTGATGGTGACGGCGTCGATGGCAGAGCCCCGGCCGCGTCCGGAAGCGGCAAAGATGTCGCTGACCATTCTGGCCACAGTGACGGCGTTGGAGTTCTTGAGGGGGATGATTTGGAGCTCGGGTACCGTGGAGCTGTTGACCTCCAGTTCCCGAATCCACTGCTCCACCTCACCCAGGTCCTTTGGCATGCCGGCCAGCAGGATGGAATTGCTGCCGGGATCTGCCGTAATGCGCACAGTGGCGGTGCCGCTCTTGCCGGCTGCGGTGCCACTGCCTTGCCGGTTGCCTGCGATAAGCTGGCTCAGCGTCTGCGCGATCTGCTGCGCATCGCCCTGCTCCAGGGTGATGATGTGGACGACGTCAGTGGTCGCCGCCTCGGTGTCGACGATCTCGACCAGGCGGGCCGCCAGGTCCTGGTACTCCTGCGGGGCCAGGACAAAGAGCCGGTTGGTGTTGATGTCCGAAAAGACGGCGGTACGAACGGCGCCCTGGCGGCCGGCGTCGCGCTCAGCCACCTTGGCCTTGAGCATTTGGTCCAGATTCTGGGCCACGGCTTCAGCGCGGGCATGCTTCAGGTCGTAGGCCTTGACGTCCGAAGCCAGACCGGTGCTGGATTCGACCTTCGCGATCAAGGCTTCGATCATGGGCAACTGTTTTTCCGGGGCAATCACCACCAGGGTGTTGGTGGCCGGCTCGGCGAACGCGCCGGGCTGCATGCCGGAGCGCTGCCCCGGTGACATGCTGCGCAGGAACATCTGCACCTGCGCGGCCACCTGCATGGCGTTCATGATCTTCAGTTGGTAGGTCTTGATCTGAAGATTTTGGTTGTTTTCGGCGTCCAGAGCGGCGACCAGTTCTCTGACCTGTTTCAACCGATCCGGGCCGGTCTTGACCACCAGCATGCCATTGCTCACGGTGACCTGGACATCCTGCTGCGGATTTCTCCCGCCGCGGCCGTACATTTCCCGGATGGCCTGGGCGACCTGGTTCGGGTCCGCGTTCTGCACTTCGATCGTGACCGGCATGATGTCGGCGGTCGTTCCGAAGGTGGCGACCCACTCATCGACCTGGGTCATCATGTCGCCGGGCGCGCTGACGACCAGGGTCTCGCTGGCGGCGTCGGGAATGAAGACCGCCGTCAGGCCATCGGGGCGTTGGATAGTCCGCGCGGTGGCGGAGAGGTTCTGGGCCATCTGAATGACGTCGACCCCGGGCAGTTTGTGGGCCTTGATCTGGATTTCGTTGGGCTTAATGCTGTCGAGTTGCGCGATGAAGCTGGCGATGTCCTCCATTTTTTCTTTGGGAGCTTCGACAACAACCTGGGCCCCGGTGGCGAAAGCGCGCACCTGAGTAGGCGACATCGTGCCGCCCAAGCGTTGCCGCTGTCCGCCATAGGCGTTCTGCACGGCCTGGGCGACTTCGGCGGCCCGGGCGCGCTGCATGGCGAAGATCTTCTGGATGGGCGAGAGGTCCGCGGCCCGCTGGTCCGCCTCGAGGGCAAACTGCTTGACTTTGGCCAGGGTCACCGGTTCGCCCTGCATGATGAGCGAATTCGTTGTTGGCTCAGCCTGGATCAGCAGGCTGCTGCTGCCGCCGCCGGTCGCGGGCACGGGGGCGAATCTGCTTCGCGGCCCGGTTACGACGGTGGCGCCGCCGCCGCCAAACAAAGCCTGGGCCTGTTGTGCGACTGTTGCGGCGTCCGCGTTGGCCAGGGGGAAAATTTCGTACTTGGTGGAATCCTCGTGGTCGAGGGCTGCGATCAGCGTCGTTATTTCGTCAATTGCGGGCTGGATCGCATAGACCAGGATGTCGCGGCCCTCGGGCTGCATGATGACCTGCGATTGCCCGAGCACCGGGTGCGTGTAGGTGCCGCGATAGAGGTTGTTGAGCGTGGCGGCGATGCTCTGCGGGTCGCCTTCCTCAATCGGGATAGTCTCCAAGCGCGGCGTGTTGGCCACGGCGCCCTCGTCCCAGAGGTAGATCGTGTCCTCTACTTTGGCCCACAGCTCCTCAGGGCATACCACGATCAGCAACATGGCCTCGTCGAGGGCGAGGATTTCGACGTTGTCTGCCTGCGTGGCCTGGGGAGTCGGAGCGGGAGTGGGGGCGGCCTGCATCCCGCGCATGCCGCGCAGCCGGCGCAGCGCTGGCGGTATGCTCGGAGCGCTCGACTTACTGGAGCCGGCTGAGCCGCTGGTCAGAATGGGCTCAATAAGCTGTGCCACACGGCTGGGGGCGATATTCGTCAGACTGACCATGTGCCGGACGCTCTCGGGTCCGGGCACGTCCAGCTTTTGGACCACTTCCTGAATCTGCTGTAGTTGATCGCGCTCGGCCAGCACGTAGAACTGGTTCTTGGCTTCATCCAGCACGATGCTGGGCGTCCTTCGGCCGGCGCCGGCCGCCGGCAGGTTCTGCACGATCTGATTGACCGTGGGATAGATCTGCGCGGCCTGGGCGTGTTCGACCTGGATCGTCTGGAGATTGGTGGGCAGGGCGCGATCAATTTCCTTCAGCAAGTTAAGTACGCGCTCATGACCGTCCTTGTTGGCGTAGACGATGAGTGAATTGCTGCGCTCGTCGGCCGCGATGCGGATGGTCTTCTTGACGCGCTCGAAGAGCCCTTCGCCGAGGAGGTCTTCGGGACTGACGGCGCCCGTGGCGACGACCGGCGCCGCCTGCTGCGCAGGGGCGCGGCCGCGCCGGCCACGCGCTTGCTGCTGTTGCATTTGCAACTGTCGCAGCCGCTGCCAGTCGGGTTGCTGAGGCTGGTTTTGCTCGAGTGAGAGGATTTTGTTGAGCAACTCGGCGACTTCGGTGGCGTTGGCGTATTTGATCTCGGTGACCTGGGTGTAGAACTCCAGTTCGGGGCGTTTGTCGATCTGTTCGATCAGGCCGGCGATGCGTTCCAGCTTGTCCGGGGTGGCGCGCACGATCAGCGTGTTGGTGCGGTCGTCGGCGCTCATGCGGACTTCGGTATCGACGCTGCTCGGCGAAGGCGTGGGCGCGGGCACAGGGGTGGCGGCGCGTCCCCGGGCGCCGCGGCGAATCTGCTCGAGCGCTTCCATACGCTTGGGGGCCGCCCCGCCGCCGGCGAGGTCCAGGATCTCGCGCACCATGCGTTCGATGTCACGGGCGTTGGTTTGGATCTGGAAGATCCGCATCTGGCGCGGGTCATTCTCGTCGATGTCGATGCGGTCCATCAGATCCAGGAACTTGTGTACGTCCTGGGCAGCGCCGGTGAGCTTGAGCTGGTTGCTGTCCTCCAGCGTGAAGATGTTGAAATCATCCGAGAACATCGTCTCGAACGCATACTGCACCTTGCGGGCCGGCACGTCCTCGATCTGCAGATAGACGATCACGTAATCCATGCGCGGCGGATCCGCTTCCTCGAAAGCGCTGCGCGAGGGGTAGGTCTTGCTGACGGGGACTCTCTGTCCCATCTCGCTGAGAGGCACGACCTCAATGTGATGCTCGGTTTCCACGAAGCGATAGCCCTGCATGTGCATCAGCAGGTTCAATTCGTCGAGCGCTTCCTCTTTCGTGAACTTGCGGTCGCTGCTGTACGTCAGCTCGCCGCCGATGACCAGGTCGTCAAAGCCCAGCAGCGGCTTGCCCAGGCGATCCGCGAAGACGCGGACAACGTCCTCCCACGGCATCTGCTCGAAATTGAACCACTCCATGTCGTCCGTCGCGCTGCTCGTGCGAGGGGTGGGAGCCCTCTCCTTCTCGTTGTCGGTCTTGAGCGCGCCGGCCCGCGGTTTGTCTATGGTCGGCGTGGCGGGCGGATACGGCGGTCCGAAGAAGTCGTCTTCCTCTCCATCGGCCGGCTTTTCGCTCACGGGGGTGGCGGGGGCGCTGGCCTTCTGCGTGGAGGCCCGTGCGCGGCGATTCAGTTCGTCCAGTCCCGGCGACGCGGCAGGCTTTCGCTCCGGCCGCTTTTTGGACGGCGCGGCCGGGGCTTCGGGCGCCTTTTGATCTGGCGCCTCGCCGGGCGGCGGCGGAACGGCATGCTGCGGACTCATCTCCATGAGCTTGCGCAGTTTTTCCTGGGCTTCCGGGTCCAGCGGTTGACTGGCCGGTGGTTTGGCGGAGCCGCGTGAGGATCTTCCGCTGCGCGCCGGCCTGCTGGGGCCGGCTTGGGCGAGGACCAAATCCACCGCCAGCATAGTGACCAAGGCGCTCAGAACGAGGCGGATGAGGCCGCGCCGAAAGTTCTGCCGCGTCATGCTTTAACCTCTCTCTGGATACTTATGGGACCCAAGGCGGATCCTTGTACACCATTTTTCGCGCAACAGCGGCCGCGCCCGCCGTTTGCGTCATCAGTTATACCCGCCGGGCGGGCCTGCGTCGCAAGCCAGCCGGCCCGCGGCCGGGCGCAGCCGGCGCGCGTTTCATGCACTTCGTTCGTATCAGCCACGCAGGACCTTGTTCAGCTCGGCCTGAATCTCGGCATCCTGGCGCGGATCGATTTCGCGGCGATCGGCGAAAGTGTACTGCCGGCCCGTTTCGTCGTGGCCAAACGGGTAGAAGTAGTACTTGAGTCCGCGCTGCTCGGGAACCTGGACCACCATGCCACCGTTGCCGCCGGGTAGCACGAGCACCAGGGTTCCGTCATCTACGGGCTGATTGATCTCAACTTTCTCACAGGGCTTGCCCGGGTCGTCGCAGTCCAAGATTAGAACCGCCAATTTCCCGGACATTGAAATCGTCGCGCCAATACGCTTGTTCGGGCGGGCCGGAGGGGGCGGCTCTTGGTATTGCGGCTCGGGTTCAGGCTGGGGCGTGGGCGCCTCGGCCGCGACCACATCTGGCGGCGGCGGCGGGGGCGGCTCCTGCCATAACTTGAAAATGTTGGTTTCCCAGATTCTCGCGTACTCCTCGCGCGTTCGCGGCAAGCGCTCGACCGGTTCGGCGTCCTCGCCGGCCTCGGCCGTGGGCTGCGCTACGACGTTATTGCCGATCTTCAGTTCCGCCAGCACGAGGGCCGAGGCCTCGATAGTCGCATTCAACATGGGGCCCTCGGGGCCGTAGCCGAGGCTTTCGCGCGTGGCGGCGGCGGTGCTGCGCGAACCGCGACGGCGCGACGAGGACTTGCTGGGCGTGCTGGGAGCGGGGCTGCGGGTGGCGCTGGGGGGCTTTTGTTCCGCAGCGAGCTTGATGCGATCGAGGCGCGCCAGGTAGTCGCGCTCGTGGAAGTCGCACAGGAAATTGACGATCTGCTGCAGAGTGCCGCGCGCGGCGATCGTCGCCCGCACCTCGGTCATTCCCTTGGTCTTCGCCAGCTCGCGCGGCGCCTGCGGCGTAACCGTGCAGTCTTCCGCCAGCCCGTTCTTGTCGAGCAGTTGGTGCAGATCCTGCAGGAACTTGTTCTGGGCGCGGTCGACATTGTGCGACAACGGCCGCAAGGCGGACCAGTCCGCCTCGGCGGCGCGGGCCGCTTCCAGATTCTTGCGGTACCGCTCGGCATCGAATTGGGCTTTGGCGATGTTGGCCTGTAGCGTCCGCCAGCGATTGACGACGCCATACTTGACGACGACCCAGAGGCCGGCCGCCGCGAGCAGGACGCCCATCGCAATCGCCAGCTTTTTCTCGCGTGGATTCATGCGTTCTCCGCTAGTTCGCCGGCGCTAAGGCAGTTCCCTCCGCCGTTCCTTGGCCCGCTTCTCCTGCAACTCGCGTTGCTTCTTGAGCTCCAGCAACTCGAGATTGATGTTGGTGGTGCCTTTGAACTTGCTGTCGCGCAGGTTCTGCGTACGCCAGGTGTCCCGGGTCGCCTTGTAGAGGCGCTGGCCGTCAGCTCCGGTCGCCTCATCCAGCTTGTTGGCAAATTCGGTGGCCACCTCCCAGCGTGTGGCCTGTATTTTGTTCATACTGGCCAGCGCTTTGGAGGAGTTAAGCTCGAGCTGCTGGACCAGCATTTCCTTGCCGGGGCTGACCGCGTGCTCGGTAAGCTGCAGCAGGTGCTCGGGCCAAATAGCGCCGACGCACCACTCGTTCACCTCTTCCACCCTGTGCTTGATTCCGATGTAGGTAGCCAACTCCTTGCGCAACTTGTCCGCCGCCGCTCGCTGAAGCTTATAGTCATTATGAGCGCGGAAATAAAGCGTCAGATCGATGCTCAGCGCCGCAACTACAACCGCCGCCGCCGCCATGCCCCCAATGCGCAGGCGGCGCTTCAGGGCCGCCCGCGGCGGGATCGGCTTCTTGGGGTTCAGAAAATCCAGCTCAAACGCGCCCGCCTCGCTCAGGCCCCACGCCAAGCCCAAAGCCGCCGAGAAGGAACGCAGTTTAACGGCTTCGTCGGCCGAGACTCGCAGCGCTTCGGTCGGATCAAACAGCGTGGCCCGCACACCGAGGCGCTTGCCCAGCGCGGTCAGCAGGTGCGGCTCGACCCCCGTGCCACCGGCAACGAGAATCTCGTGAACCACCACCTCGGGCTCGCTGGCCCGATAGGCCTGCAGCGTGCGCGTGACTTCCACCGCCAGCTCGTTGACGGCCGTCTCGACCGCTTCATCCGAGGCGGCCATGTCGGCCACGTCGGCGAAGGTCGTGATGCGCGAGTCCTCGGTGGCCGAGTCGCCGGCCATGGGCGTGGTGACGTTCGCGGCCCGCGCGAAGGCCAGTGTGCCGCTGTCCATCACGTCGATCTCGGTCATGCGCGGCCCGACGTCCACGAACAGGACGCGCTTCTGCCCCAGCCCGGCCAGGTGCTTGACGCTGATCAGGTTCGCATAGGGCCGCAGGCCGATGCGCAACGGTTCCAGGCCGGCCGCCTCGCACGTGGCCTGCACGCCGCCCAGAACATCCTGGGTAACGGCGGCCAGGAGCACCTCCACCGCCAGGCCGTTTTCGTCGCGGCGCTTGATGACGTAGTCAATCACTGCATCTTCAAGCGGGAAGGGCAGTTCCTTCATGGCTTGGAAGCGCACAGCGGCGGCCAACTCATGGTCGGGGGTGGGTGGCAGCAGGAGGCGGTTGATGACGGCGCGGTCGCGGGGGATGTGCACGACCACACGCTTATGACTCCAGCGGTGGCGGCGCATCATCTGCTGGATGAATTGCCCGAGCGCGTCCGGGTTGTCCGGGTCAACCGTATTCGGGATGCGGTGGGAATGGGCGTCTTCCAACTCGGCCCGGCCGCCGGCGATCTTCGCCACGACCAGGCGCAATGAGCGGTGGTCCCAGTCCAGACACAGCATCTTGCGCGAGAGCCTTATCACCAAACGTCTCCTTGGCACAAGCTTTAGCCGCCGCGGGCCTCGTTTTGGGCCGCATCCCCGGCTACGTATTCATCATCTATGGGCCAGCCCAGGCCCAGGGCGGTCAGGTCGCGGAAGTAGCGCACCTGCGCCACCGGGCCGACCATTTCAATGATCCATTCGCAACGCTTGACCACCCGGTTGTGATCCGCGTACCCGAGCACTTCCACGCGGTATTGGTAGGCCTTGGTAGTAATGAACGGCGCAATCGCGTGGAAGGTAGCGGTGTCGACCCCGGCCGACAGCAGCCAGGCCGGCGTACGCGCGGCTGTCGGCGTAAGCGCGGGGCGAGCGGCGATGATGGCTTCGACGGCCTCGGGCGTTATGCCGGGAATCAAAGACAGCACGCGGGCTGAAGCGGTGTTGACATTGATCAGCCCCGGGATTCCCTGCTCCTGCTGTTGGCCCTGGGGTTGGCCCAGACCTTGCGTCAGGCCCCCGCCCTGAAGCTGCCCCAGAACCGCCTCAAGCTCCTCGCCACCGCTTTGTTCCTCGTCTTCCTCCTGACCTGGTCTGATGGCCTGACGCCTTCCTCGCTCTTTCGGATTGGCGTTTTCAGGAAGATTGGAATCCTGCTCGCGCTCGCGCGCCGCGCGTTCACCTTGAGAGTCGGGATTGGCGGACGGCTGCCCTTGGCTGCGCGGCCGGGGCTGGCGCGGGCCGGAGTCTTGCGGCTGGGCGGGCGTTTCGTTGTCTCGTTCCTGGTCGCCCTGACCCGCTTCTTCGCCCTCGCCCTCTTCGTCCTCGTGCGACTCTTCCGAGGGCGGTCCTTGTTCTTCCTCGTGCTCCTGCGGTGACCGCTGTGCTGATCGCGGCACGCTGAAGCGGTCCAGAATATAGGGCAGTTGCTCCAGGGTGATCGGGCTGGCGGCCAGTGCCGCATCAACGTCCGTCGCCCCTTCGTCCGGCTGCAGCCCCTCGCGATACAGTTCCGCGACATGCTTCAACCGGGTGAAGTCGAAGTTCTGCCCCTTGAGCTGCAGGATGAAATCGACGGCGCCCTGGCAGATTTCCAGTTCCTCGGGCGTGAAAGATTCTTCGATCTGGGCCGTGATGGTGGCGGCATCCAGGGCCAGGTTGATCCGCGGCTTGTTGTCCAGGGCCGTGTCCGGCTCGCGCGAGCAGATCGTCAGGTAATGGGCGATGCCGCGATCGAGCGTCCCGTCGTGGTTGTCGTAGGGCGGGAACGACTCAGGCCCGTCATTCTCGTTCTCATCGAGAATGCCGTTGCGGTTAACGTCCTCGCCGTACAGGATGGCCGCGTTAAAGCCTTTGACCAGCAGCAGCTCTTCGATGGAATCGAACGGTCCATTCTTGGCGTTGTACGGCGGCTCGAGCGTGTTGTAATAGTCGGACTCGGCCCCGCCCTCGCGCGTATCATTGTCCGCGTCGCGCCAGTCCAGCAGCGCGTTGATCAACTCGGGCACGTTCTCGACCTGCGGCAAGCGCGACAGTACGTCGTTCAGCAACGCGGCAATCTGCGCCTCGTCAGCCGTGTTCAAGTTCAGCTTGCCGGATTCGGGCGTAATGCCGAAACGCATGCTCTTGTTGTCGAGACCACTGGGATCGCGGTCGCGGTCGGCCACCACGGAAAAGCGCCAGGCCTGCGGCGGAGCGCCGCCCCCTTCGAGGGACAGTTCGCGCATGCCCGTTTTGGCCACGGGGTCGCGGTCGCGCTCGTAGAGTTCGCACCAGATCAGCTTGTGTCTGAAGCGCTCGGGCGAATCGAACCAGGCCGCGGCGTTGTGCGGCTCGAGCCGCAAAGTCGCGATCACCTCGTTCAGCCCGGACTCGGCCGCCAGCAGGGCCTGTTGCGCGTCGGCGTGCGCGGTCGTGCCGTGGACTTCGGCACGCACGAAGAACACGAAGCTGGCCATCGTCACCGCCAGCAGGCTGATCACTATCAGCACGATGGGCAGAATGAACCCGCCGCGCCGCGCCATCAGTACACCTCCTCGACGCCGAACTGCTCGCCCATGTCCTGCCCGACGCGCTGCAGCGTGTTGGAGAAAAACTGATCGGCGGCCGGTATGCGCACGATCATGGCGTAGCGGTCGGGATGCGGCAGATCGTCGCCGAGCGGGAACAGCTCGATCGGGTAGGTGTCCTGGTCCTTGCCGTCCAACTCGGCCTGCGTAATGGAGTCGAACCCGACCGTGATCTGGATCAGGTGCGGAAGCGGGTTGCCTTCCGTCAGCTCCCACGTCCAGCGCCAGGCCGCGCCGTCGAAATAGCGGAATTCGAGGTATCCCAACTCGTGCGACCACAGATCGTGCCGGATCTGCAGCGGATCGGTTTCGTCGATCATGCTCTGGTTGAGCGTCCTCTTTTCGGTGCGGACGATGCCGCCCACCACCGGCTCGTTGTCCTCGGTCTTCTTGTTCGGATCGATCCAGAGTTCGTACTTCAGCTCGCGCAGGTCGTGCTGACCGGGCGGCAGTTGGTCGAACTCACTGTAAAACTCGTATTGATGCTCCTCAGGTAGCGTGGTGGTCAGGAAGGTAATACTGCGGCGATCGCCCACCAAGCGCTGCTCGAGCGGGAAGCCGAAAGTCTCCTTGCCCACGCAGCCGCGCAACTCGGCCGCCAGCCGCCCGAGCACCTGGCGGGCGATTTCGGTGCGGTCGGCGATGCGTCCCACCTGGTTGCGAATTTCCAAGCTCTGCCAATAGAAGGTAAACAGCGCGCCCATCAGCACCGCGATCAGCGAGACCGCGATCACGACCTCGAGCAGCGTCATCGCTTTGAAGCGGGATTGGTCAGCGCGCCGCCTCACTAACCACCTCCCTGGCTTTGCAGTTCTTCGCGCAGGCGCATCAAATCTTCGATCGTGTATTGCCCGCCCGGGCCGCTCCCTTGTCTTAGGGCCGGCTGCGGTGCACGTCCCGAGCGCCCGCCGCCCGTCCGGGTCCCGCCCGATTGAATTCCCGCACCCGATTGTCCGCCGCGCCCGCGCCCGCCTGCCCGTGGCGTCACTGTGCTGGCGCCAGGCGGCGGACCACCCGGCGGCGGTCTTACCCCTGCGCCGCCTCTGCCGCCACCAGCGCCGCCGCCCAGGAGCGCGCCGGCCGCCTCCTCCAGGTCAGCCAGGTCTTGCGGGCTAAATCCGCCGGGAATCTGAAAATCGCCCGGCAACCCGCCCCCTTGCCCAAAATACTGCTGCAGCAGCGGCACCAGCGCCGGCAACAGGCTGATGATCAACTGCGGGTCTGCTTTGGCCAGCGCGATCAGTCTCTGCGGATCAAAGTCGGTCGGGTCAAGCCCCTCCGGCAGCAGGGCGGTGATCTCCTCAAGCTTGTCCGCCGGCAGGCCGAAATCCTCTACCAGGTTAATCTTCGCCCGCGCCGCTTTGAGCAACACGGCCTGGCTCAGCAGACGTGCGCCGGCGCCGCTGCGCGCATCATCTTCCGATTGATACAGCACCGAGATGCGGATTTGACCCAGGCCCGCGACCTCTTCGATCGGCTTGAATTCGATCTCGTAGAACCAACCGGGCAGGTCGTCGCCAAACTCGTTTTCAA
>JAGPEO010000373.1 GCA_018056925.1 Phycisphaerae bacterium | reverse complement strand
GCTCATTGGCGGGACGCGCTACGCGGGCGAAATGAAGAAGTCCATATTCACGGTGCTGAATTACGTTCTCCCGGCGGAAGGCGTGCTCTCGATGCACTGCGCCGCCAATAGCGGACACGCGGGCGACGCCGCCCTCTTCTTCGGCCTTTCCGGCACCGGAAAAACCACGCTCTCGGCAGATCCGCGGCGACGGCTGATCGGTGACGACGAGCACGGCTGGAGCGATGACGGCCTGTTTAATTTCGAGGGCGGCTGCTACGCCAAGGTCATCCGGCTGTCGCGCGAGTTCGAACCGCAAATCTACGACGCGATCCGCTTCGGCGCCGTGCTGGAGAACGTAGTGCTGGACCGCGAAACCCGCGCGCCCCGGTACGATGACGACTCCATCACGGAGAACACGCGCGCCGCGTTCCCACTGGAATTCATCGACAACGCAGTCGAACCGCCCCTCGGCGGCCACCCGCGCCACGTGATCTTCTTGACTTGCGATGCCTTCGGCCTCCTGCCGCCCGTGGCGCGCTTGACGCACGCCCAGGCCATGTACCATTTCCTATCCGGCTACACGGCGAAGATCGCCGGCACCGAGGCGGGCGTTACTGAACCGGAAGCGACGTTTTCGGCCTGTTTCGCAGCCCCATTCATAGTTTTGGAGCCCACCCGTTATGCCGACCTGCTCGGCGCGCGAATCGCGCGCCATCAATCCCACGTCTGGCTTGTGAACACCGGGTGGACGGGAGGGCCGTACGGCGAAGGCCATCGAATCGCTTTACCCATCACCCGCGCCATAATCACGGCCATCCTGAATGGGGATTTGGACGATGCGCCGTACGAGCGCGACCCAGTCTTCGGCATGGACTTCGCGCGGGCCTGTCCGGATGTCCCCACCGCCGTTCTCACGCCGCGCAGCACGTGGAAAAACACGCAGGATTACGACGCCAAACGCCGCGAGCTCGCCCGGAAATTCGCCGAGAATTTCGCGCAGTTCACGGCCGCGCCGGCAGACGTGAAAGCCGCCGGCCCAGCCCTTGCGTGAACGTCACGGCGCGCGTCGTGGTTCGCAATTTAGGTCTGTATTCTCAACGAGCTTACCCCGCCGCAATTGTCGCCACTTGTGGCTGGCAGACTCGCTCCCAATCTTCGCGGCGCATTCGAATTGCGTCGGTATGCGTTCCGGCCTGCATGACGAGATACTCGTTATGCTTCAGTTCCTGGTCCATTACGGTTGGCAGGCCGTACATTTTCCCGACCGGCGGCTCCGCACCGAGTTCGCAATCCGGAAATAGGTCGGACATTTCGGACTCAGTCGCCATACGCAGTCCGGGTTCGTGCAACGCTTCCGCGGCACGCGCCAAGTCCAGATGCTTCGGCGCCGGCAGGACGCACATGGCGAAGTGCGAGTTGCACCGCACAATTACGGGCTTGGCGACGGCGTACCCGGGCACGTGCTCAGCCTGCGCCAGGTGCTGAGAAGTGTACGTCACCGGGTGGGCGTGCTTCTCATACCCCACGCCCTGTTGCTGCAAGAACGTTTCGAGTTTCATGGCTCATACTCCGCTTGGTATTTGAGGTCCGTGACTTGTCGGCGTTTTCTGGGCGAAAGGCATCTGTAGAGTGTATCCTCGTCGCACCTGGTCCGTGTGCGCGAGAGAGTAGCTACGCTCTGAGCGCGAGCGGCTCGATACCGACCGCGGCCGTCGCGTTCACGCTACCGGCTCTGGACACACCTTAGAATATTGTATGCCGCGAACTCGCGGCACACTGTTGAAATGCCTACTCTGCAGAGAGCGACAATCTCGGCCCGACATTTCTGGTCCGCGAAATGATCACAACATTTACTTACGGCGGATGTCCCCGGATAGACTGGCAATTGCCAGCCGCTTCCTGCTCCCTCAGCGCGCCGATGCCGCAGCCCGGCCCTGCTGCAGCAGCGCGGCGGCGCAAATTTCGTCCGCCAGGGTTCGCTCGGCCACCGCCGGCAACGGTTCCAGAGGCGGCAGGTTGGCCGTTTCGCGCGCCTCGGTGCATTGCGCCGAGCCAGGCATGAAGGCTACACAATCGTGCGGCCGCGTCGGGTAAATTGCGCACCCGTGGTTCGTAAGGAACGGGCACGGACTGCCCCGCGCAAGCCACCACTGGGTCTGCATCAGGCTCGAACTACCCTCGCGGTCAGCCCGGACGCTGCGCTCCGCAATCCGGGGCTCGCGCAGCACGTCCTCGGGAGTGGCGTAAACGAAGAGATGCGTGCAGCAGGCGCCGCAACGCGCGCACCTATAGGTCGGGGCGTTAGCCGTCATCGTCGGTGCTCCTGTCGGCCCGGGAGCATGCCCCCGGTCGCCTTACTCAGAGGCATGCCCGCCTTACCTTATCCCCAAAGGCATGCCCGCGCTTACAGCTTGGGCATAACCACCCGCCCGCACTCGCGGCCGCCGATATTATAGGACGCATCAGCTCCACCATACGCTCGGCCGCCCACGTCGGCGCGGAAAGCCCGGGCAAGCGGCCCACCGAACCAGCGGATACATTAGTCGGATCCAGCCCCGGTCCGGGCCGGCGTGACAGTCGGGGGCGGGGCTCACGCGCTCAGGGCTCACAAGCGTCCATTTTGCCCCTTGGCACGCCCTTTACGAGCCATTATACTCAGGGGCTCCGCGTTGCTCGGTGCAATCGCGGTCAGGGCCGGCGAACAGGCCGCCCCGCTAACGCTTATCCCCGGGCCAAAACATGGCCGGAGAGGTACATGGCCGTCAAGTTGCGTCTTAAAAGATTCGGGCGTTCGCATCGCTCGGTGTTTCGCTTGGCCGCGATGGAGTCGCGCAATCAGCGCGACGGGCGCGTGCTCGAAGAGCTTGGCCACTACGATCCGGCCAACCGCAACACCGATATGCAGGTCCGGCTGGATACGGACCGCATCAAGCATTGGCTCAGCCAGGGCGCTCAGCCAACCGAAACCGTCGCTAACCTGCTCAAGCGACACGGTATTACGAAGTAGGGGCACTGCGAACGAAAACCGATCAGCCAATGGTTGCGTCGCGTCATGCGTATCGACGTCCTGACATTATTCCCAGAACTCATGCAGCCGTATCTTTCGGCCAGCATCCTGGGGCGCGCGCAACAAGCGGGCATCGTTGAAATTCACACCCACCAGCTTCGCGATTACTCGACCGACCCGCACAAGAAAGTAGACGATCGCCCGTTCGGCGGAGGCCCGGGCATGGTGCTCATGTGCCAGCCCGTTATCGACGCCGTATACGCGATCGAGAAACTCGATCCTCGCCCGGCCCTGCGGCTTCTCCTGACCCCGCAGGGCCGTGTGTTTAACCAGGCCGGCGCGGCAC
>JAGPEO010000372.1 GCA_018056925.1 Phycisphaerae bacterium | reverse complement strand
TGTACCAGGCGGCGAGTTGGAAGACGGCGCGCCGGGTGGTGGCGAAGGTGGAGTTCCACTTTGGCAAACTGTTTCCTCGCGTGGGGTTCATTGTGACGTAAGCGCTACGTGAACTACAGGGATTGGCAGGCCCCTATTTCTCCCAGAAACAGGTCAGGCAAGAATCCGGCGCACCGAGGTACGCCCGATCTTGAGGCGGCGGGCGATTTCAGATTTGCTCACGCCGGCTCGGTGTAGCGTCCGGATGTCCGCAGTGTGGACGGCCGCGGTTGCTGGCCGGCCCAGCCGTTTCCCGTTCTCCCGCGCATGAGCCAGACCCGCCCGAGTTCTCTCCCGCAGGATCTCTCTTTCGAACTCGGCGAAGATCGCCAGCAGCCCAGCCATCGCCCGGCCGGCGGGCGTGGTTAGGTCCAGGGCCTCGGTCAGCGAAACGAAGCCCACGCCCAGATGTTCCAGTTCCTGAAGCGTGGCCAACAGATCCGTTACGGACCGGCCCCAACGGTCCAGCCGCCACACCAGCACCAAGTCGATCTGGCGGCGGCGAGCGGCTTCCAGCAACTTCTCGCGGGCTGCGCGCTTCGCCGCCCCGGAGTTCACCTCGCGGACCTGCAGGGCAACCGTCCAACCGCGCCGGGCGGCATACTCCCGCATCGCCCGGTTCTGCATCGCGAGGGTCTGCTGGTCGTTGGTGGAGACGCGGGCATACAGGCCCGCCCGCAACATGTTCGCCGATCTGCCTGCCTGGCCGAAAACGTTACCGGATTCTGCGCTGGCAGAGGCCCTGTTTATGGGCATTTTGGAGATGTCACCCCACCCTGGCCGCCGACGATCCTTTTCGGCCAGGGAGGGTCCATCCTACTACGCGGCGCGGCTACGCCGGCATCGCGCTGGCCGGCGGCGCTGTCTGACGCCGCTTCCACTCATCCGGCAGCCAGGCCGGCAAGTCGCTCAGGCGCGCCGCCGGCAGGTTCACCAGCAACTGCGTCAGGTAACGTTGCGGGTCCACGCCGTGCCGTCGGCAGCTGCTGGTGATGCTGGCCAGGATCGCCGCCGTACGGCCTCCCCGCGCATTGCCCACGAACAGCGAGTTCTTGCGGTTGAGCACCATCCGCTTCATCTCGCGCTCGCTGACGTTGTTGTCGATGGGCACAGCGCCATCGGAACAGAACACGTTCAGTTCTTCCCACTGGCCCAGCACGTAATTCACCGCCTCCGCCATGGGATGCTTCGGCAGCAACTGCTGTTTCCAGGTGAGAAGCTTCTCTTTCAGGCCGGCCAGCACCGGCGCCGAGTCGGCCTGACGCAGTTCCAGCCGCGCCGCCGCGGACAGGTCCTTGCCGCGCTGTTCCACCCCGTACAGCGCGCGCACCATCTCGACCGCCTCCCGCGCGATCTCGGGAGCCGCCTTCTCGGCCTCGACGACCTTTCGGCGCGCGTGCGCCCAGCAACCCGCGCGCGTGATCTGGTTGCCCGCCACCACGCCGTTGTAGCCGCCATAGGCGTCGGCCAGCAGAACCTGCCGGTAGTCTTTGAGAAAGTACTTCGGTCCATCGCGGCCGCGATTCAGCGTGAAGTTGAAGATGTTATACGGACCGGCTTCGTCCCCCACGTAAATCCACATCCGCGCGTTGGCCGTCTTGCCTTTGGCCAGCATCGGCATGATCGTGTCGTCGGTCGGAACCACGTGCGAGGCCCGCACACGCCGGGCCATCAACTCGTACAGCGGTTCCACCAGGTCCGCCACATCGCCGCACCAGACCGACTGCGTGGCCCGCGGGATCTCGAACCCCTGCCGTTCGAAAATGTCCTCCAACCGGTACAGCGGCAGATAATCGGAGAACTTGCTCGTTACGATGTAACTTAGCAGTCCCGGCCCGGCCAGCCCCTTCTCGATGGCGGCTTCCGGCTTCGCCGCCGCCTGGATCTGCGCGCCGGAGCCGTTGTTTTCGCATCCCGGGCAGGCGTACTTCTTGCGCAGGTGCTGGATGCGTTCGAAATGGCCAGGATAGTATTCGATCTGCCAGCTCTCGTCCGCGCCGATCTCCTGGCGCTGGGCTCCGCAGCACGGGCAGGCGCGTTCCTCCACGCTCAGTTCGTGAACGTGCGTGGGGACCGGGAGATTCTCGAAGTTGGCGAGATTGCGCCGGCCTTTGCGCCGCCGCACGCGCCGCAACTCCTCGGTGGGTTCCGCTGTCGGCGGAACGTCGTCCGGATGGACAGGCTTGCGCTCCAACTCCCCGGCGAAATCCAGCAGCATCTGGGCCACGTTGCCGCTGGATTGCAGCCGGTCCGCCCGCGGGCCGTAATACCACTTCTTGAACCGCTCCAGTTCGAGTTGCAGCCGCAGCATCTCGACGCGGAGTTGTTCGGTTTGCCGCTGGCTCTCCTCCGCTCGGCGCCGTTGCTCTTCCGCGCGGCGTTGCTGCTCTTCGGCGCGTTGCGTCTCCCGGTCGCGCTCCAGAACCAGCGAATGCACCATCGCCTTCAGCGCCTCGCCGTCCTCCGGTAAGTTGACTAACTCAGGAGCCACAAAGAGAAGGCGCTCGAAGTGATGACGATGTTACTCCTGCGCCATTTTTTATGCACTGATTCGAGCCGCGTCGCGCTCATAGCGCGGCACGCGCTTCAGGCGCGACATGTCGATGCCGTCCAGAACCATCGCCAGTTCGCTGGCCCGCAACTCCACCGACCGCGTTCCCGCCTCCACTTTCGGTAGTTTGAACACGCCTGCCTCCAGCCGCTTGTACCACAGCACGAAACCGTCGCCATCCCACACCAGGATCTTCAGCCGGTCGCCACGGCGCGAGCGGAATACGAACAGATGGCCCGTGAGCGGGTCTTGCCCGATGACCGTCCTCACGCGTTCGGCCAGACGATCGAAACCGCAGCGCATGTCGGCCGCTTCCGTGGCCAGCCAGATCCGCGCCATCTGGGCCCGGTCCAGCGAGCGCAAGCTCGGCAGACCGGTCAAATGCGCGCCTCCAGCGCGGCCACCACCGCGCGCAAGTGATTCGGGTCGAAACCTGGCTCCACGCGGAGGCGCTGCCCTCCGGCCAGGCAGACATCAATCGCACGGCTGGACGCAACCAGGGGTGTCTCCGACGCCCGCGTAACCTGAACTTCCAAAAACTGCCGCGCCGGGGACTGACGCAAGCGCTTCCGCCAACCGTAGAACTGCGAGACCCGAAGGCCACGCTCCTGGCAGAACGCGGCCGCAGTCTGGCCACTGCCACCCTGCTCCGCGATCAACCCTTTCCACTTCGCCCACACCCGAGGCCCATGCTTCTGCATACCTCAACTGTGAATCAGAGCGGGCGCTCTCTCAAGATGGGCTTCGCGTAGCGCTCAC
>JAGPEO010000057.1 GCA_018056925.1 Phycisphaerae bacterium | reverse complement strand
CCGTGCCACGCTCCGCTCATCCCGCTGATTGAGTCGGGCGTCATTGATCGCGTCGAAGGCAGCATGAACGGGCCGATCGGCGATTACTGCTCAACCGGCAAGATGCGCGGCATGGGCGTCCTGCGCTCGCACGGCGGGCGCTGGCAGGCGGTCCAGGACGGTGAGGTTCACATCGATATCGCGGTGCTCGCGGCGCCCACCGCTGATCCGTTCGGCAACTCCAACGGCGTAAACGGCCCGTCGGCCTGCGGCGGCCTGGGCTTCGGCCTGGTTGATTCGCTCTACGCCGACCACGTGATCATGGTGACGGACAACCCGGTACCGTTCCCGTGCGTGCCCTGGCAAATCCAGGGTAACAACGTCGACCAGGTCGTCGTGCTCGAATCGATCGGCGACCCCGCCAAGATCGTCAGCGGCACGACCGAGCTGACCAAAAGCCCCGACCGGCTGATGATTGCGGAAATGGCCGCCCAGTTCGCGCGCGACGCCGGCCTGCTGCACGACGGCTTCTCTATGCAAGCCGGCGCCGGCGGCACCGCCCTGGCGTTCGCCATTTATCTGCGCGACTACATGCGGGCCCAGAAGATCAAGGCCCGCTTTATCCGTGGCGGCAGCACGAAGTACCTGACCGAGATGCTCGAGGAGGGCCTGACGGACTACATCCTCGACGGCCAAACGTTCGACCTGTTCGGCGTGCGCAGCATGCGCGACAACCCGCGGCACGTCATGACCAGCCCGTTCACCAGCTACAACTGGCACGGCAAAGGCCACTTCGCGACGTTCGTGGAGATTGCGGTGCTAGGCGCGACCGAAGTCGACCTGAACTTCAACGCCAACGTGGTTACGCACTCCGACGGCCGGCTGCTGCACGGCATCGGCGGCTGGCAGAACTGCCTGGCGGCCAAGTGCGTCATTCTGCCGATCCCGTCGGTCCGCGATCGCATCCCGGTGATCGTCGACAACGTAACCACGCTCTGCGGCCCGGGTGAGCTGATCGACGTGATCGTGACCGAACGCGGCATCGCGGTGAACCCGCGCCGTGAGGATCTTCTGAATGCATTGCAGGAAAACGGCTCGAAACTCCCCATCCGCCCGATCGCCGAAATCAAAAAGGAAGTAGACGCCATGTGCGGCGGCCCCCCTGCCCCGCCAGTCTTCGGCGACAAGGTAGTCGCGGCCATCAAATGGGTCGACGGCACGGTAATCGACTGCGT
This sequence comes from Phycisphaerae bacterium, assembly GCA_018056925.1. Taxonomy (GTDB): domain Bacteria; phylum Planctomycetota; class Phycisphaerae; order UBA1845; family Fen-1342; genus JAAYXS01. The sequence continues at coordinate 13,792 of JAGPEO010000057.1, read as the reverse complement.
AAAGGCCGTAGAAGTCCGCGGCCCGGCCAGCGGCGGCGGCGGAGAGTGACCGCCTGACCGCGCAGGCGGTATAATACTGCCTGTGCGGAGGCCCACGCAGTGGACATTGAGCGGCAAGTAGAGTACTGGCGTTCCGGCAGCGCAGAGGATTTCGCTGCCGCGGTTTCATTGGCCGACGCCTATCCTTGACACGCGCTGTTCTTCGCACACTTGGCGCTGGAAAAAATGCTTAAGGCAAATGAACGGGCGGTTGCCTTTAACCTCCGCCCCACAGACGCGGCAGCGAGAGAATGGCGACGCCGGCGATGGCCACAATGGCGCCGGCCACGGCGCGAAAGCCTATGTGCTCTTTGTGAACCCAGCGCGAAAACGGAAGGATGAACACCGGCGGTAACGACAGCAGCGTCTGAGCAACACCCAGCGATACACGATCTCCGGCCACGAGAGACAGCCACATTCCCAGGAACGGCCCGAAAACCGCGCCGCCGAATATGCACAGCATTGCGAAAGTCAGCCTGTTACGCGAACCGGAGCCCACCCCCCCGATGCTGCCGGCCGTACCAGAACCCGCGCCGGCCAGCCGCGGCCTGGCGCGCATCTCGCGCAGCATGAGAATCGGCACTATGCACAGCGCGGCGAAGAACATGCGCACCAGCGAGGCCGTTTGCGGGCTCAAATGCTCGGCGCGCGGCAGCCAGCCGTGGCCCATGCCGACCTTGCTAAGCATGAAGCCGCCGGCCTGGCACGCCGTGGCAATGAAAGCCAGCGTCAGGCCGCGCATCCGGCGGGCACGCAGCAAGCCGGACACGTCGGTGCCCGGAACGACTTTCGGCCGCTCCGAAATCACCCACGCAATACCGCCGAGCGTGACCGCCATTCCGAGCCAGTCGAGCAGTTCCAGCCGCTCCCCGAGTTGTGCCCATCCGAACAAAGCGGCGAACACAGGCGCGCTGGTCATGACGAGCATCGCCAGGCGCGGCCCGATATCCACATAAGCCGTGAACAGCGCCTGGTCGCCGATCGCCAAGCCGAGCAAACCCGATAGCCCCAAGAACAGGACCTGGCGGCTGTTCACGTCCGGCAGCCAAAGTCCGGTGAGCAGCCGGTGCGTAATGCCCAGCAGTACCACTGCCATGCAAATGCGAAGCGTGTTCACGACCAGCGAGCCGAGCCGCTTAGCCGCGGCCGTAAATAGCAGAGACGTCAGGGTCCAAAGGGCCGAAGTCGCGACGCCGGCCGCGGCGCCGATCGCGGCGTCCGGGATGCGCTCCAGGTGGGAAAACACGGCGGCAGGCATGGCCGGGCATCATAGCGTGCGGGACAGCGCCTGCCGAGCCGATTATTCTGTGCGGCCGATGGAGAAAATCTCCCTGACGGAGCATGAACAGGCGAGCATCGCCGGTAGCTGCGGCGCCGTGCCGCTCGCGTCTGGCGCGCGCGTTGCGGCGCGTGGCCCGAGCTTGCTCCGCTGTCTGCTGGCGCATTGGCGCCACATTCTCCGTCCAGACCGCGCCGCCCGCGTGATTCTCGCGGGGCGTTCCTGGCAGGCGGCCGGCGCCGTTCTGCTCGCTCTGGTGGAAATCAACGCGGTGCTACTGATCGAAATTGGAGCGCCGCTCGCCGACGCCTGGCCGGTAGTCGTCCTAGTGGTGCTCGCTTTCGCCTGGGTGGCGTGGGTGCAACTGCCGCAGGTCCATCGGACGGGCCTGCTACGCCATTCATACTGGCGCTCGCTGTGCGTGTGCTCGGGCGCGGCCGGCTTCCTCGTCGGGCAGATGGTCCTGGTGCCCCGACTGATCTTGGTGTTGGATGGGCTTCGCAACTTAGATATCGCCATATTGTTGGTAATCGCAACCGCCAGCGCTTTAATCCTGCGCTGGTTTGGTCGCGCAGCGCGTGCCGCATCCGGGCGCTGCGCGGACGTCCAAACGCACCCTCTGTGCGAAGGCTGCGGTTATGACCTGACTCACCGCCCGGCCGACGGGCGCTGCCCGGAATGCGGCCTGGTATTGGCTGCTTCGCTGGATCCGAGTGGTTGGCGGTGGGGCGGGTGTTGGGCGACGCGCCGCGGCCCGGGCGCCTGGGCGAAGGCGACCTGGCAGATCATCTTCAGACCGGGACGCTTCTACCGGCGCGTGCGAATGCGCGGCGGCGCAGCGCGCGAGCGGGCATTCTGCCGCTGGGACGTACCGGGCGATCGCTCTTGGCGCGCTCGTGTGGCTGGCTTTTTGCGGGCTGTGCGCCAGGTGTGATTTACGACGATTGGCCGCCTGTCATGTTCTTCGCTTTCCTGGTGACCGGGTTCGGGCTGGCCGCGGCGGTCGCATGTTGGTGCGGGCATCGCACCATTGCGGCCGGCGCCTTCACGTGGTGGACGCAACGGGAGCCGTTGCCGGACGGGCGCTGGGCCCTGAAGGTGATGGCGTACGAATCGGCCTTCTTGTGGGTTTTTTGCTCCTTTTGGGGGCTGCTGATAACCAGCTTCTTGTTCTTTGAGGACTGGATCAGCGATGCCCTCGGGCGGCAACCTTGGCTCGGAACAGTTCCGGCTGAAGTGTCCGTAATAGCCCAGGGCACCATTGGCCTCGGCGCGGTGTGGCTCTGGCGGTACCGTATCGCATTTCTGACGATCCGTTGGAGCAATTTCTAGGCCGCGGATCGGCGACCGGCGGCAATGAGGCAGGATGGAGCAATCACGGTGAGTGCAGGCCACTTTACGACGAATGCGATTGTTTTCCTGGTGATGGCCGGCATCTGGTACGGGGCGGCGCGTCCGGCGCCAGCCCAAACCACGAAACAGCCGGCGGCGACGCTCAAGGTCGGCGATAAGGCGCCGCCGCTGGTCGTTGAGAAGTGGTTGAAGGGTGAGCCGGTCTCGCGATTCAGGCCGGGACACGTGTACGTGGTGGAGTTCTGGTCCACCTGGTGCGGGACGTGCGTGAAATCGATGCCTGATTTGTCCGAGCTGCAGAGAATCTACAAAGACAAGGTGACGATCATCGCGGTAAATGTCTGGGAGAGGGCCTACAACGACAAAACGCTTGCGACGGTCGAGAACTTTGTCGCGAAGCAGGGCGACCGCATGGCTTACGCCGTGGCGTACGACGGGAAGGCCCGCGCCACCGACACGGCCTACATGAAAGCGGCGGAACGCACCGGGATTCCGACTACATTCCTGATTGACGGTAACGGGAAAATCGCCTGGATCGGCTATCCGTGGTCGCTGGATGTGCCGCTGGCGGCCTGCGTGGCCGGCAAGTGGGATCTGGTTTCCGGCCCGCAGTACCTGGCTCAGGCGGAAGCGCTGGTGCGCCAGTTCCGCGAAAAAGTCCGCAACACGCCGCAAGAGGCGCTGGCGCTCTGGGAGACGCTGGAGCGCGAATACCCCGGCGCGACGCGAAAAGTCGCCGGCCTGGGATTCAAGACACTGCTGGAGGTCCAAGAGTACTCCCGGGCATACAAGCTGGCCTCCGAGCTCGTTGACCGTGCGATCGCCGCCAAAGATGTCCGCGTGCTGAATGCCCTGGCGTGGGCGATCGTCGACCCGGAAGGCAAGGTTGAAACGAAGGACCTCGATCTCGCGTTGCGGGCGGCAATCAAAGCCGATGAATTCAGTAAGCATGAAAACGCCAGCGTATTGGACACGCTGGCCCGCGTGTACTTCTGCAAAGGCGAAGTTGACCGCGCGATAGAGCTGCAAACGAGGGCCGTCGCCAAGGGCCAAGAGCAGGATAGGAGCGAGTTGCGCAAAACGCTCGAAGCGTACCAGGCGGCCAAGAAGCAAGGATCGCCGCCGGGACAGTAGCCGCCCTGGGGGGCAAGGGGGCACAGGTGATCAAGCGGTCTGATAAAAAGCCGCGTAGGATCAGGCCATGGGGGGCAGATGATCAGATACTCATGTTTTTTGTGTACTCGATTTTGATAACCTGAGGCCCGCCGCTGCGCGGAGAGAGGTGATAGGTGAGAGGCGAACAGGTGACGAAGGCCGCTGGGTGAGCAGTGGGGACGTTTCGAATGCCGCATAGTGGCGCCTTTCTGCACGCGGGGCGCAATTGTTGCTAGAGATTCTATAAAGCCACCAGCTTTTCAGGTGTCAGGTTTCAGCCAGAGTGCGCGGTTGTGGGTGTATGCGCGCCAGTGGCGGCTTGGGGGCATGTTCGGGCGGTTCCGCTGGTGGCCCCAGCGCTGGTTGTTGTCCGGCAGGTTCGAAACTTGGAGGAGGCCAGCGCACAACGCGGGGGCCGCGAAGCTACAGCCGTGTGAATTTCGACGGCTATAATCGTGTTTCGGCGGCTGGGGCCGTTGGTGGTGGCAAGGTGAGCTTTATCGCGCACGTGAGTCGCCGCTCGGCCGATGAGGCGGGTGCCTCTGGCGATTTTGGCGTTTGGCCGAGGAGGCGGTTGTCTTTGGCGATTGGTAAGCTCGCTGACGACCTAGTCACCTTTCTGGCTTCTTAGTGACCTCCCCTGGTGACCTCCCCTGACGACCTAGTGACCTGATGTCAAATAGACTTTACGTTGGCAACCTGAGTCCGGGCATGACCAGCGACCAGTTGCAGGCGCTTTTCAGCGATTACGGAACTGTTAATTTCGCGCAGGTAGTAGCGGATCGCGACAGCGGCCGCAGCGAAGAGTTTGGGTTTGTCGAAATGGCCACTGTCGAGGAGGCGGAAGCGGCGACGGCAGCGCTGAACGGCAGGATGCTGGCGGACCGCTGCTTGATAGTCGAGCCGGCGCGCCGCAAGCCTGGCGCTCGGGACCGCGGATATCATGGTGGGCCGCACTTGTGGAACGCGCAGGATTGATGCTGTACTCCGATCGGGCTACCAGGGACTGCGTCCCTGGCAACACTCGTCCGCCCGGGCGGTAGGATGACAGTCCTGCCCTGTCGGTCAATCCGGCCCAACACCTAGCCCCGTCCTGCTCTGCGCTAAGAAACGAGCTGCGTCCCCGTTTTCACACCCGTTTTCACACCAGAGCCGCTCGTCACGGGCGCAATATCGTGCCAGACGTCGATATTGGCCGTAGCGTTGCCGCCGATCCAAAGCGCCCTGCTGTTCAGCAGCACCGACGTCCCTGACAGTCAGGGAACCCGCCAGGTCGCCCGGTATCGTGCTGTGGCGTAGAACGCTGTAAGGAGCCCAGACACGGCAACCAGAGTTCACGTTACCAGCCAAGTCAAGCCACAAGTAGCCGGGGCTCAGATCATACAGGGCCGCCAACTCCAGGTCGCCGGCGAGGTCTGTTCCGACTACGCGCAAGTCAAATGTGGCCGCTGGTTGTGTCCCATTGCGTCTCTATCCCTCGCACGGCGATTGGCTCCCCGCTTGCGTCCTGGTACCTTACATACCACTGGCCCGAGCGCTTTATCGTTAGCACGCCGCTATCCCTACGGAACGAATAGTACGACGCTGGCACAGTTGTGCTGCCGTAGAATGTGAAATAACAATATCCGCCGCCATCGGCGGTAAAATGCTCAATATTGCCAAGTGCTGGTGAACCTAAGGCAAGGCAGATGGCGAATGGAAGCGCACACTTTAGCAGTAGACACATCAGCGTATCCCCTTTCTAACCTGGAGAACAACGAGCAATGCCACGGCGGCGGCGCAGAGCCCAGCCGGTTCCGGCACCACCGCCACCTGAACGTAGTCCCATTCCGACACCGATCGCCTGCCGCTGACGGCATCCCCAAAGTATACGCGGAACGGGCCGGTCTCGGCTGGCCTGTCAAAGTTGCTCGCGAAGGCCAGGGTTTCGTCCACGTATAGGCTGAACGTTGCCATATCCTGCGTGCGGACCTCGAATTGATGCATGGCGCCTGCGGTGAAATAATACACATGCTCCGGCAGACCGCCTTGACCGTACTCCTGACTGACGTAGTCCGGTCCGACGGTGATTACCGCATACCCCGATGAGAGACCCGAAACGGTGATACCCACATCGCTCCACAAGTAATCCGGCTGCGTCTCGAGCGTTCGCATGCGCCAGGCCACGCGCAGCTCTTCGCCCAGGGTTGGATCGAGGCCGGGACAATCAGCGTAATAGAAATCGGGCATGGAGAGCGAGCCGCTTGTATCCAGCCTGAGGACGGTGCCGTCGACCTCGCGGCTAAGCAGCCCTTCAGGATCATGCGTATGTCTTTCCCACCCTTCCTGCTCCGGGAACATATAGCCCGGGTCGTAACGCAGCACGAAAGGTTCAGCGGACGCCTGGGACGGCGCCGCTGAAATTCCCGCCGCGAGCGCAAGCAGCGCTCCCCAATAACCATGCTTCATTTTTCGGCTCCTTTCGAAAGACGTGTGCCCGGCCGCGGTCACGCGCCGAGACGCAACGGGCAACCCCCCGGCTCTGCTCTGCATTGGCACCTTAAAATGTAGTGGAAACTTGTAACGGTGCCGCATGCTGCCGAGCTGCTTGTATCGCCCGTCGCTCGCCGCGCTGACTGATCTGTACGAGCTCACCATGGCCTGCGGCTACTTCAAGGCCGGCGTCAGCGAACGCGAGGCCGTGTTTAACCTGACATTCCGGACTTCACCCTTCAACAGCGGCTATGCGGTGGCCTGCGGGCTGGCGTACGTAGTGGATTCCTTACGCCACTTTCACTTCGCGAACGAAGATATCGAGCACCTGGCCACGCTGACGGGCAACGACGGGCGGCCCCTGTTCGAGCCGCGCTTCCTCGAGTACCTGCGCGAGCTGCGCCTGGCCTGCGACGTCGACGCCATCCCCGAAGGCACGCTCGTCTTCCCGCACGAGCCGCTCATCCGCGTGCGCGGGCCGGTCATACACGCCCAAATCCTCGAATCGGCCGTGCTGAATTTCATCAACTTCCAGACGCTCATCGCCACCAAGGCGGCCCGCGTGTGCTGGGCGGCGCAGGGCGACCCGGTGATCGAGTTCGGGCTGCGGCGGGCGCAGGGCATCGACGGGGCGCTGACCGTCGCCCGGGCCGCGTACGTCGGCGGCTGCACCAGCACTTCCGACGTGCTGGCCGGCCGGCTCTTCAACATCCCGGTGGCCGGCACGCATGCGCACAGTTGGATCATGGTCTTCGACAGCGAACTGGAGGCCTTCGAAGCCTACGCCCAGGCCCTGCCCAACAACTGCACCTTTCTCGTGGACACCTACAACACGCTGGCGGGCGTGCGGCATGCCGTGGAGGTCGCCCGCCGCCTGCGCGCCCGCGGACACGAGATAGCCGGCATCCGCCTGGACTCCGGCGACCTGGCCTACCTGAGCATCGAAGCCCGCAAAATCCTCGACGCCGGCGGCTTCCCCAACGCGCGCATCCTGGCCAGCAGCGAACTCGACGAGCACGTCATCGCCAGCCTCAAGCAGCAGGGCGCCAAGGTCAACGTTTGGGGCGTCGGAACCCGGCTGGTCACGGCCCACGATCACCCGGCCCTGGGCGGCATCTACAAGCTCACCGCCATCCGCAAGCCCGGCCAGGATTGGGAGTACAAGCTCAAGCTCTCCGAACAGGTCGTGAAAACTTCGACCCCCGGAATTCACCAGGTGCGCCGCTTTCATCGCGACGGCCAGTTCATGGCCGACATGATCTACGATGAACGCCTGGGCATCGCCGCAGATTGCATGATTGTCGATCCGGCCGACGCGACGCGCCGCCGGCCGATTCCGCCGAACACGCCGTATGAGGACCTGCTGGTGCCAATAGCGCGGGCCGGGCAAGTGGTCTATGAGCCGCCGCCGTTGGAGGAGACGCGCCGCCGGACGCAGTCGCAGTTGGGCTGTCTGCACCCGACGATCAAGCGGCTGATCAATCCGCATGAGTATCCCGTCGGACTGGAGCGGTCGCTGCACGAGCTAAAGACGCGGCTCATACTCGAGGCGCGGGGGCTCGGCGGTGGGGAGGTGGGAAAGTGGGAAAGTGGGAAGGTGGGAAGGTGATGAGAGACGCGCTGATTCTTGTTGATATTCAGAATGATTTTTTGCCTGGCGGGGCTTTGCCTGTGCCCGATGGCGACCAGGTGATTCCGGTTGCCAACCGACTGGCGAAGCACTTCGACCTCGTCCTCGCGACGCAGGACTGGCACCCGCCGGAGCACGTGAGCTTCGCCGCCAACCACCCCGGACGAAAGCCGGGCGATGTGGTCTACATCGATGGGCAGGAACAGGTGCTCTGGCCGGTGCACTGCGTTCAGGACACGCCCGGAGCACAGTTCCCGCCGGCGCTCGACACCAGCCGGATTACGCAGGTCTTTCGCAGCAAGGGCGCGGATCCGGCGGTCGACAGCTATAGCGGCTTCTTCGACAACGCCCGCAAGCACGCCACCGGCCTCGAAGACTTCCTCAGAAAAGCCGGCGTCCAAACGGTTTACCTGCTCGGCCTGGCGACTGATTATTGCGTGCAGGCGACGGCGCTGGACGCCGTCAGTCTCGGCTTTCAGACGTTTGTCGTCGAGGACGGCTGCCGCGCGGTCGATCTGAAACCGGGAGATGGGCGGCGGGCACTCGAACGCATGCGGTCGGCCGGCGTGCAAGTGGTTCGCAGCGACCAAGTCATCGCGTCACGCGCTGCGCGAACCCCCAAGACTTCAAATAAGGCGAGCCCGACGCGATAGAGGATCGAGGCGCGCTCAGTGCTACTCTGGCGGCAGTCCGTCACTCTTTGCGCATAAAGAACCGCTGAAAGCGATTTGCATCGCCATCAGCGGTCCGTGGCGTGACCCACGCACACCACCCTTCAGCCCGAACTACGCAAAACGAAAGTTGAAATCGGGGACCGTAGCGGCCGGCCGGCGATCGCGTGAGGACCTCGGCGAGCGGCGGCCGTATTTGTAACTTCACTTCCCAAGCGGCTGTTCCGAATTCCCTTATTCGAACTCCGGATACGAAAATCAAAATAACCGCCGCAAATGACGATCACCTAAATTCGAAATGACGGAAGCGTAATGCTCGGCTAGGCGTTCTTCGGCGCGGCCGATGCGGGCGAACGCCCAGACGTCGCAGCGTCTCTCAATTGCAGTTATGGGGCCTTTCCGGGCCCGCATGGCCAGTGAGCTTTTGATCCCTCTCCGTCTGCGGGGTAAGCGACTTGCCAAGACACCCGCCGTAGACCAGAATTGCGTCGGGACGGTGATCCGCCCCCGAGTTGGTAAATGCCCGATAACCGGAGTCCTCTCAGAGGGAAAAAGGTTATGTTCCGCCCAAAAAGCCGCAGCATCGTTCCGGCCGCCGATCGGCGTGCTTTTACCCTGATCGAGCTTCTGGTTGTCATCGCGATTATCGCGATGCTGATCGGGATCATCATGCCCGGGCTGAGCCAGGCCCGCGATCAGGCCAGGAGGGTCGCAACCAGGGGCACGATGAAGGCCATTGGCGACAGCCTGGAGGTCTTCATCGGTGAAAACGAGGATGAGTGCAGAGGCCAGAGTTACCCACCGTCCGGCGGAGGCATCTATTACGATGATCCGACCGAAGAGGGTGGGGCCCCGGTCGACGGGCAGGTTCCCCTGGGACAAGAGCAGATTTTCGGCTCCCAGTGGATCGTCCGGTACCTGATGGGCAAGAACCTCGACGGCTACGTGGCGGCGCGCAACGTGCCGAGCGCGTTCAATGAAGTCGCCGAAGATGGCTGGCGGCAGAAGAGTTGGTACGGAAGCGGCGCCGACGGCGAGGAGTGGCCAGACTACCCAAAGGAACCACTGCCGCGCGTCGGGCCATATATGAACAATCCGCCGATCAAGGCTCCGCGCGACTTGCAGGGAGGGGCCATGATCCCCACGGAAGAAAGACTGCTGCCGAAGTACTCCAACTGGGTCTTTGTGGACACTTTTGGCACTCCGATTCTTTACTACGCCGCAAAGTCAGGCTACGCCAATCGCCCTGATGCGATTCAGACGACCTACGGCCATCCTGATCATGTCGACAACAGCCCGGGTATTTACAACTGGCGCGACAACGCCCTCTTTACCGGGATGACTACTGCGGATCCAGACACCGGTGCCATCGAAACAGAGGGCAACATGCGCCCCTGGGATTTCGGGGCCGGGCCGCACAAGCTGACATTTGGGCCACCAGAGTGGAGAAACGAGCAGGTTACCGGTTCTGCATGGCGACAAGCTAAGCAGAGAGTCGACCTCCGGAAGGCCCCGTTCTCCTTCGCCTACCAAATTCTCAACAAGCAGGCGTTCGAAACGTCGGTCGCCCAACAGGGAACCTCGCCCGACATGAGCAAGGTGACGATCATTCCGGCCAGACGCGACTCGTACATACTTTGGAGCCCCGGCAAGGACGCGGTTTTCGGAACCAATGACGACGTCGTGAACTGGTAATTTGACCCGGTCGCGCTGATAGCGCGACAGAACAACAAGATTTTTTGACACAGACCCCGGGCGACCCCGTCCGGGGTTGTGTTTTGTATACGGCTACACCTTCCGCCGGGTAGACCCGCCAGCATTACAGGGCCTAACGTTTCTTGCCCTGCCGCTTAGCAGGCACACCGCGCTATTCCTGTGTCGTTTTGGAAGGTGGCCGGATGACGACGCACCCCGACGGCTGTCCTGCATTCGCACGGCGGAAAACCTGTGCCCTGGCAATAGCGGCCAGTCTGGCGGGCCTCGTCGACCTTGGCTGTGGGCCCCTTGATTTCATTCCGCTACGGGACGCGGCGCGGCTCCGGGCCAACGTTCCCGCCGATTTGGATGCGGAAAACGCCGGCGTAATTGGGCGGTTCGACGAAACGCCGGACTGGGGCGACAGCAGCGCCGTAGACCGCGAGTCTCAACGGGAACAGGCACCGCACCCGGCCCTGCCGCGTGTCTCCGGCCGCGTGGTGAACGCTGCGACCGGCGCCGGTCTCAGCGAAGTCGTCATTCACGGTCTGCCGCACCACCCCGCCACCGACGGCGACGGCAATTACGAAGCGGTAGTCACTCCCGGCTGGAGCGGCGCCGCTACCCCCCAGCGGCCTGGATTCATCTTTTCGCCGCCCAGCCGCACGTACGCGGAGATTGAGGACACGCAAGCGGGCCAAGACTACGTTGCGACGGCGGCCGCGGTACTTTACGTCCTGCCGTCCGCCGGTCTGATCAGCAGCGGGCCGCAAGGCGGGCCGTTCGACCCGGTCAGCCGCACGTATCAACTGGTTAGCATAGGCACGCAGCCGCTGGATTGGTGGGCAAGTCATAGGCGGCCGTGGGTGAGCCTATCGCAGACTAGCGGCACATTGGCGCGGGGCGAGAATACGACGGTAACCGTCTCAATCAACGGCGACGCCGCAGCACTCGGCATCGGCACGCACTGGGACACGGTAGAGTTCACAAATCTGACGACCGGCGCGGGGAATGCGACGCGCATGGTTCAGCTCACGGCGACCGGTCCGGGCTGGGTTTCCTCCTGGACGAATCGCGGGTTCGACGTGGAGGTGACCGGGACCTTTGGCGTTCATCGCTGGGACGCGTACACGAACGATCGTTACGTCAGCGTGCCACGCGGCGCGACGCCGACAATTACGGTCACCCGTAACGCGGATTTGCGACGCGCCGACCATTCGCCCAGCCCGGACGACACTACTCGCGTTCACATCGGGTTGCTGACCATCGGCCGCCAGCAGTTTTGGACTCCCGATTGGGACATGTACGAGCCGGCCGGGTTCGTTTACGAGTGGCCGTTCCCCGTCGGCCCGGTCACTGAGCCGACTCCGGTGCAAATCTGGAACCAGCATCCTGGCTGTTATTTCGAATCCTCCGATTGGCTGGCGTACGGTTCAAACGCGATGGAAATTTGGCTGCTGCCGCACGACTTGGACCCCGGTAACCTGCCGCCCGTCGATTATGCGAATGGGCGGCTGCCGGCCGGGCAACTGGTTAGCGCCCCGCCGGGAGTCTGGCCGGCGCTGTACCGCGACGCAGCCGACGAAATGCGGTTGCACGCTGCGGCCGCGGACCTGGGGGCCACGCTGTACGGCGACGGCGGCCCGTACGACGACAGTAGCTATGGCAGTTACTGGCCGGATGTGGCCGAGTGGGCCGCCCGGAACGCACTCATCGGGTGGCACCGGAACAGCAGCACACACTTGCACGTGGCGCGGCAGCAACTGCTGGCGCTACTGAGCGTGCGTACGTTCACTAACGAATGCGCCTTCTGGTCTCGCGCCCGCTGCGTGCCGAACGCCGACTTCACGACCAGTTATGGCCGGGAACTGTCGAACATGTTCTTTCACGCCATGGTGGCCGCGTGTGTGCTCGGTCCGAACATGACCAATACGCTGGATGTGGACGAGTTGGAGGCCATTAACGCTCATTTATACCGTTTTGCGGTTCACGACATTTTCGCTTCCCTCACGAGCGAGCAGTACTATTCGGCCAACGGCGGCATCAATCTCCACTATCACCCCATCTGCGTCGTGGCGGGCTGGAACTGGAACATACCCGAGGCGGTGAGTATTGCGGATTATTTGCCGGAACCGACGCACACGGAGTGCAGCTACTTCATTGATGAACATGGAATTGGACAATACGCGCTGCGCTATTGCCAGCTACACAGCCCGGAGGATAAGGACTACGAACATGGGGGCAATTCGCAGTCGGTCTGTTTCTGGGTACGCTTTTCCGAATTCTTTAAGCAGTCGATTGATGTCTACGCCGCTGAACGATACGTAATCGACCAGTTCTCCGGGCTGTCCATCGACTGCTGGGACGCGCTGGACGTTTTAATGGATGGATGGCAGGCGCCGGCGAAGTGAGGGATCAGAAATCCGGGGATCGAAAGATCGAGAAGCGGGCAACGCCGGCGCGTATCTCTGTAATGACATAAGCTGTTTCGGGTTCGGCCGTTAGGTGTCAATCAAGAGACATCCTGATTGGCCATGCGCCGAAAGCACACCTATCCTCTAAGGTTGCGGGTGGATAGTGCTTCCCGCGAGCGGCCGCCGCAGCATCGTCGCGCGGGCGTGTGCCCCGCCGGTTATCCGCGCGTCTCTGGAAACTTAGTATGGCGAGCGTTTCAACCGGGGAGGCTGCTGCACCTGTCCGCGACCTTTCGTGGGTCGACGCCGTGGCGGTCGTCATGGGGATCGTCATCGGCTCCGGCATCTTCATCACGCCGGCCCTGGTCGCCGGCAACACCACGGGGCTGGGCACGATGCTGGCGGCCTGGCTGGGCGGCGGGATTCTTTGCTTTTGCGGCGCGCTGTCGTACGCGGAACTGGCGACCGCCTATCCGCATTCAGGCGGCGAGTATGTATATCTGTCACGCGCGTACGGAAAAGCGGTGGGCTTTTTCTTCGTCTGGTCGCGAATGACGGTAATTCAGACCGGCTCGATCGCCGCCGCGGCTTACATATTCGGGCGCTATGCGAACCGCCTGCTTCCGCTCGGTCCGTCGGGGCCGCTGCTCTATGCACTGGGTGCGGCAGTTGTGTTGACGGGCATGAACGCCGTGGGACTGCGGGCCGGCAAATGGACGCAGAATCTGTTGACGGTCACAAAAGTGCTCGGCATTGTCGCGATCATCCTGGTGGGCGCTTTCGTCAGTCCCAGCGTGCCGCCAGTGCCAGTGGAGGAGGCGCAGACCACCAGTACGCCGGCCTTCGGACTGGCGATGGTGTTCGTGTTGTATACGTTCGGAGGATGGAGCGAAGCGGCTTACGTCGCGGGAGAAGTGCGGCAGGCGCAGGCGGATATGGTGCGCGCCCTGGTGTTCAGCATGTTCGGACTGACGGCCCTGTATGTCGCGATCAACCTCGCTTATTTCCACATTCTGGGCTTGGAAGGCATGCGCGCCGCGGATGCGATCGCGGCCGATACGGTAGCCGCCACACTGGGCGAGCC
>JAGPEO010000371.1 GCA_018056925.1 Phycisphaerae bacterium | reverse complement strand
TCACGGAGGGCAACGCGCTGCCGGAGCGCACCATTGCGGCGCTGGAAAAGCACAAAATCGGGCTTTTCGGCGCGATCACCTCGAAGCCCAAGGACAAGGCCGACCTGGAGCTGACGCCGGCGCTGCGCGGCAAGGGGCTCACGTATTTCAGCCCGATCGTCACCATGCGGCAGCACTTCAAGCTTGACATCTGCATCCGGCCCTGCCGGTCGTTCGCGGGCAATCCGCTGAATTTCATTCGGCGCAAGCCGGACGGCGGGTTCGAGGAGCCGCCGGTGAACGCGGTGGTTTTCCGGCAGAACACGGAGGGGTTGTACGCGGGCGTGGAATGGACGAATCCGCCCGACAACTTGCGTGCGGCATTTGCCACGAACAAGAAATGGCGCCCGTTTGCGGAGACGCCCGGAGCGGATCTGTCCGTTTCGCTGCGCGTCATTACCCGTGAGGCTACGCGGCGCATCTGCCGGGCCGCGTTTGAGTACGCCCGGAAGTTCGGTTACCGATCGGTCACGATATGTGAGAAGCCGAACGTGCTCCGCGAAACCAGCGGCATGTTCACGCAGGAAGCCAAGCGCGTCGCGCAGGACTTTAGCGGGATCGCGTTGTGGGAAACCAACATCGACGCCCAGATGATGTGGTTGACCAAGAACCCGGAAGATTACGGGGTGATCGTGTGCAGCAACATGTTCGGCGACATCGCGTCGGACGCGTTCGCCGGCCTGGTCGGCGGGCTCGGTTTCGCCTGCTCGGCCAACATCGGCGAGGAGGTCGCGGTATTTGAGCCGACGCACGGCAGCGCGCCGAAATATGAGAAGCTCGATCCGCCGATCGTGAACCCGATCGCGATGATCCTCTCGGCCTGCATGATGCTGGATCACATCGGCGAGACGGCCAAGTCGGACAAGATAAAGGGCGCGATTGCCGAAGTGGTGGCCGAGGGCCGCGTCCGCACGTACGACATGCTTCGCCTGCCGGGCGGGCCGGACGTATTCAAGAAAGGCGCCGCCAGCACGACGCAGATGACGGATGCGATTATTGCGAAGCTTAAATGAGTAATTAGTAATTAGTAGTTAGTATTGGCGCGCTGTCGCCTGCTGGTAGTTAGGTGTTGACGCGTTTGTCGCCTGTTGGTTGTTTGCGGTTGCGGTTGATTGCTGCGGCTGCTGAGAGGTGCTTTTCCAATGCAGGACTTCCAGCGATTGGATGTCTGGCAGAGGGCTCACAAGCTCACCTTGGCGGTTTATCGAACGACGTCTGAGTTTTCCGACGTCGAACGGTTCGGCTTAGCGCGGCAGGTGCGACGCGCAACTTCCTCTATTGGCGCCAACATCGCGGAAGGCTGCGGGCGCGACACGCATGCCGACTTTGCGCGATTCCTTCAAATCGCAGCAGGTTCGGCGAGCGAACTGGCGAATCATCTGCTGCTGGCCCGCGATTTGGGCTATATTAAGCGAGATGCGCTGCGCCCCCTCTGGTCAGAGCTCGCAGAAGTGAGACGCATGCTCACAGCACTCATAAAGCGAGTGCGAACCACCAACACGCGCAATATCACCAATACTAACAACTAATAACTAAAAACTTTATTGCCAACTATCGACCAAAACCTTAGCCAGCAAGCGTGAACCAAGGAACCACCACCATGCCCCAAACACTCGTCGAGAAGATCGCCCAGAAATACGCCGTTGGATTGCCCGCCGGCCACGAAGTGCACGCTGGCGATTTCCTCTCAATCTCGCCGCTGCACTGCATGACGCACGATAACACTGATGCGGTCATACCGAAGTTCAAGTCGATCGGCGCCAAGAAAGTGCATAATCCGCGGCAGCCGGTGTTTACACTGGATCACGATATCCAGAACAAGTCGGCCGAGAACCTGGCCAAGTACGCCAAGATCGAAGCCTTCGCACGCGAACATGGGATAGACTTCTACCCCGCCGGGCGTGGTATTGGGCATCAGATTATGCTCGAAGAGGGCTACGCGCTGCCCGGCGCGTTCGTCGTCGCCTCCGATTCGCACTCAAACATCTATGGCGGCCTCGGCGCCCTCGGGACGCCGGTCGTGCGCACTGACGCCGCGGCCATCTGGGCCACCGGCCGCACCTGGTGGCAGGTGCCTGAAATTGTGAAGGTGACTTTGACCGGGCGTCTGACCAACGGCGCCAGCGGCAAGGACGTCATCATCTCGCTCATCGGCACGTTCAAGAACGATGACGTGCTTAATTGCTGCCTCGAATTCGCCGGACCGGGCGTGGCGACGCTGACGATGGAGGAGCGGTTTGCGATCTCCAACATGACGACCGAATGGGGAGCGCTGGCGGCCGTTTTCCCCTATGACGACGTCACGCGGCAGTACTTGTTGGAGCGGGCTGAGGTCATGCGGCGGCGCGGCGACCGCGAGCCGCGCCTCACGCCGGAAAAAGTGCGGCAGCTCGAAAGCGAACTGCCCACGGCGGATCCCGGGGCGTTCTACGCCAAAGAAATCGAATTCGACCTCGGAACGGTTTCGCCCTACGTGGCCGGCCCGAACGAGGTGAAGGCCATCGCCGCGGCGCGCGAGCTGGAAGCAAAGAACGTCCGCATCGATAAGGCCTTCCTGATGAGCTGCGTGAACGGGCGGCTCCAGGACTTCGCGGCCGCGGCCGAGGTCCTGCGCGGCCAGAAAATCGCGCCGCACGTGAAGCTCTACGTTGCGGCCGCTTCGAGTGAGGTCGAGGCGCAAGCCAAAGAGCGCGGCTATTGGAGCGCCCTGGCGGACGCCGGCGCCACTTTCCTGCCGGCTGGTTGCGGGGCGTGCATCGGCCTCGGCGAGGGTGTGCTGACCGACGGCGAGGTCGGCATATCCGCCACGAATCGCAACTTCGACGGCCGCATGGGTTCGCGCAAATCGCAGGTCTACCTGGCCAGTCCTGCCGTCGTGGCGGCTTCGGCCGTCGCGGGCAAGATTGCCGCGCCAAAGGCGGCCGCCGCCACGACGCCCAAGCCAACCGGCGCGGTTAAGGCGAACCCGCGCCCGGCGGCCGGTGCGGCCAAGGTCGAAATTCTGCCCGGCTTCCCGCAGCAGGTTGCGGGCGAATTGCTGTTTGTGCCCAAGGACAACATGAACACCGACGGCATTTACGGCAAGGAATACACCTACAAGACGCTGCCGCCGGAAGAAATGGGCAAAGTCGCGATGGCCAACTACGACCCCGAGTTCCAGAAGATCGCTCGGCAGGGCGACATCCTGGTCGGCGGCTACAACTTCGGCAGCGGCTCCTCGCGCGAGCAGGCCGCGACCTCGCTGAAGTTCCGCGGCTTGCAGCTTGTCGTGGCCGGGTCCTTCTCGCAGACGTACAGCCGTAACGCGTATAACAACGGCTACATCTGCAT
>JAGPEO010000056.1 GCA_018056925.1 Phycisphaerae bacterium | reverse complement strand
CCACGGCGGCGTTCATCAGCTCCTTCACGCTGGAAAGCCGGTATGGCCTGGCGCAAGGCTTTGCGACGTATGATGATGCCTGTGCGCCGCCGGACCGGGTGGTCGGTCACTTCGGCGACACGATGGCTAATGAACGTTCGGCGACGGCCGTTACGGATGCGGCGCTGAACTGGCTGAACGATGGGTCGCGCAAGAACCCGTTCTTTGCGTGGATTCACTATTATGATCCGCACTTTCCTTATGCCCCACCGCCGGCATTCGCTGGAGACGGGCAGAGTCGATACGACGGCGAAATCGCGTATGTGGACTCGCAGCTTGGGCGGGTGCGGGAGCTGCTGCGGCAGAAGAAGCTGCAACGGCGGACGCTGATCGTGGTGGCCGCCGATCACGGCGAGGGGCTGGAGGAACATGGTGAGCCGACGCACGCGTACCTGATATACGACTCGACGCTGCACGTTCCCTTGATCCTCAACAGCCCGGCGCTGTTTGGCGCGCCGCGCGTGATTGACGATCGCGTGGTCAGCCTGGCGGACATCATGCCCACGGTGCTGGATTTGCTTGGCGTTGCGGTCCCCGCGGGGCTGGATGGGCAGCACCTGCTGGCGTCTAAGCCGGACGAAGACCGCGCCCTCTATATCGAGACGATGGCGTCGCGGCTGAACAATGGCTGGGCCTCGCTGCATGGGCTGCGGCGGCTGCATGACAAGTACATACTTGCGCCGCGGCCCGAGTACTTCGACCTGAAGGCCGACCCGCACGAGTTGCGGAACCTGGTTGCGGATGCACCGGACGAGGTGGGCGAGCTGGAGGCGCGGCTGGCTGAGACGATGAGCCGCTGGGAATCGCCGGAGCAGGTTGCGGCCCAGACGCAGGGGCTGTCGCCCGAAGAGGTGCAGCGCCTGGCGTCGCTGGGGTACGTGGGCAGCCCGGGCGAGGGCGTGCGGGTCGGCGTGTGTGATCCCAAGGACATGCTGCCGCTGTGGAAGCGCGTCATGGGAGCGGAGATCAAGTCGCTGCAGGGACGGCACGCAGAGGCGATTGCGGAAATCGAGCTGGTAGTGCAGCAGGATCCGACTGACGGGCACGCCTGGTACTACGCTTCTTACATCTATAAGCGTTGCGGGCGCATGGCCGAGGCCGAGCAGGCGCTGCGGCAAGCCTTGACTTACAGCCCAAACGCTGCGGGTTACATCAGCCTCGCGCAACTGCTGCTTCTCCGCCGCAGTCTGGGAGCGGAGTTCGAGCGCGCGCTCAACCGGGCGCGGCAACTGGAGCCGGAGAACGGCGGCATTGACATCGCGCGGGGTGACTGGCACGTACTGCAAGGGCGGCGGGACGAGGCGTTGGCCGCCTTCGAGCGCGCGCTGCGCGTGGATCCGATCTATTCGGGAAAAAGCGCCCGAGAGAAGATGGAGTGGGTTCGAAAGAACCTGTGACGGCCCGGCTGCACGCGACCGGGGCAGGCCCTTTTGGCGGCCGGACCGGCGTAAAGGGAGCCGCGGAATCTATATTTCCACCAAGATGCGGCGCGGGTCCTCGACGCACTCCTTGATGCGCCGCAGGAACGAGACCGATTCGCGGCCATCGATGATGCGGTGATCGTAGGTTAGCGCGAGGTACATCATGGGGCAAATCACCACCTGCCCATCGCGCGCTACCGGGCGATCCTGAATGACGTGCAGGCCGAGGATGGCGCTTTGCGGCGGATTGATGATCGGCGTTGAAAGCAGCGAGCCAAAGACGCCGCCGTTGCTGATGGTGAATGTGCCGCCCTGCAACTCCTCGACGGCGATTTTGCGGTCGCGGGCGCGCGTCGCGAGGTCGGCGATGGCTTTTTCCACTTCGGCGAAGCTCAGACGCTCGGCGTTGCGGATCACCGGCACCACCAGGCCGCGGTCGGTGCTGACAGCCACGCCGATGTCGTAGTAGTTCTTGTAGACGATGTGCGGGGCCGTTGTGCCATCGGACATCGGCAGGTCTCGGATTTCGGCGTTGACGGCGGGGAAGAGCTTCAGGGCCTCAATGGCTGCCTTGACGAAGAAGGACATCAGGCCCAGGCGGATGCCGTACTTTTTCTCGAACGCCTCACCGTGCCGCTGGCGCACGTCGAGGACGGCCGACATGTCGCATTCGTTAAACGTCGTCAGAATCGCGGCGTTCCGCTGCGACTCGACCAGGCGCTCGGCGATGCGGCGGCGGATGAGCGTCATGGGGACGGCTTCTTCCTGCCGCGCGGCGGGCGCGGAAGATTCGAATGCCGGCGGAGGCGCCGCGCGCGCGGGGGTTTCGCCGGCCCGCGCCTCGACCGCGGCCGCCTGCTCCGGCGCAGTCGCAACGTGCCGCTGCACGTCCTCCTTGAGCAAACGACCACCGGGACCAGTGGGGTCAACTTCAGCAGCCTGCAGCCCGCGTTCGACCAGAACGCGGCGTGCGGCGGGCATGACGTGGGCCGGCCGGGCGCGAGGTGTGGCGGCGACCGCCGCGCGCGCCTCGCTGGGCTGGGCGGGCTTCTCCGCAGCCGGCTTGTCTGGCGCGACAGCGGTCTCGTCGATGACGGCGATGGTCTCGCCGACGCGCGCTCCGTCGCCGGTCTTCTTCAATAGCTTGCTAATGCGGCCGCTTACAGGCGCCGGCAGATCCATGGAGGCTTTGTCACTCTCGAGTTCGACCAGCGGCTCGTCCTGTTGGACGAAGTCGCCCTCGGATTTAAGCCAGCGTCCGATCTGTACCGCAGTAATGGACTCGCCCGCTTCGGGGATTTTCAGCTCGACGGCCATCTTTGCCCCTGCTCGTGTACCCGTTCACTGGGAACGCAACATCGTCACATGTTATACGGAAGAGGCCCTCCGTAAGGAAGCTAGTGCGCTTTTGGAGTGCGCTTTTCGTGTGCTCATTTGTGTTCGGCGGAGTCGACACCGCTTCGAATCCTCCTTGAAGAAGCACTTTCAAATCCCTCCGTGAAAAAAGCACTGTGGAATTCTCCGCGAAGAAGCACTGCGGTGACCGACATCACGGGTCGGATTCTGCGTCCTCGGGCGGCGGGATACCTTTGGGCGACAGGGGCAGTCGCCGTAAGCGCTCCCGCGGCAATTACAATGTGGGCGGGAGGCCCTGGCGGCTTTTCGAGGCGACACGCCCCGGCTCTGTTCCCGTAGGGACGATTGGATTTGATTGCGCGTAGCCAAGGCGCGCTGCTGCCGCGGCCCTTTCGACGTAAACGCTCCCTGATATACTGCCCACTCCGCCGGATGGGCCGACCGCTCTCGGGCCGTGGTCGTGCTTGCATCGCGGCGCTGGCGCATGCGAAGTCTGCCATCGAGGTCTGCCATGAAAATCGCCGTTCCAAAAGAGACTCGGGCCGGGGAGCAGCGGGTGGCGCTGGTCCCAGAATCCGTCAAAAAGTTGGTCAAGGCCGGCGCGCAAATCGCGGTCGAGAGCGGGGCGGGGAGCGGGGCGTTCTTCAGCGACGCCGCGTACTCCGAAGCCGGAGCCACGATCGCCGTCGACGCCCCTAACGTTTACGCCGAAGCCGACTTCGTGCTGAAGGTCCAGCCCCCAGGCCGCCTGCCTGACGGGCGCAACGAGGTAGAACTGCTGCGCCCCGGTTCTCTGCTGCTGTGCACGCTGAATCCGACTCGGAATCTCGACGTCGTGCAGAAGCTGGCGGCCGCGAAAGTAACGGCCTTCTCGACCGACGCGATCCCACGCACGACGCGGGCGCAAACCATGGACACGCTGTCCTCGATGGCGAATATCGCCGGGTATAAGGCGGTGCTGATCGCGGCAGTCGAGCTGCCCAAGTACCTGCCGATGTTCATGACCGCGGCCGGCACGATTTTCGCCGCCAAAGTTTTCGTAATCGGCGCAGGCGTGGCCGGCTTGCAGGCGATTGCCACCGCCAAGCGGTTGGGGGCGATCGTGACGGCGACGGACGTGCGCCGCGCGGTTGCGGAGCAAATCCAGAGCCTGGGGGCGAAATTCGTCGGCGTTGAGGGCGGAGAAGATGCCGAGGCGGCTGGCGGCTACGCGCGCGAGTTGACGCCCGAGTACCAGCGGCAGCACGCCCAGGTGATCGCCCGCACCTGCGCCGCCAGCGACGTGGTCATCACCACTGCGCTGATCGGCGGTGTGAAGGCGCCCAAGTTGATCACGGCCGAAATGGTGGCCGGCATGCAGCCCGGCTCGGTAATCGTGGACGTCGCCGCGGAGGCCGGCGGCAATTGCGAGTTGACCAAGCCGGGCGAGACGGTCATTCAGAACGGGGTCAAAATCGTCGGCCCGCTTAATCTGCCCTCCAGCATGCCGCGTGATGCGAGCGTGCTGTATTCCCGGAACCTGACAGCCTTCGTGCTCGAGTTCTGGAAAGACGGCAGATTCGACCTGGTGCTGACCGACGAGATCATCGCGGGGGCACTGATAACGCACGCCGGCGAGGTAGTGCACGGACCGACCAAAACCGCAATCGCAAGCGAGGGTCGCCAATGATCGAGAGCTTTACAAACAACTTCGTGGTCTTCGTATTGGCAATGTTCATCGGCTTTGAAGTCATCGCCAAGGTGCCGGCGATTCTGCACACGCCGCTGATGTCCGGCGCGAACGCCATCTCCGGCATCACGATAGTCGGCGCTTTGGTCATCGCCGGTTTGCACCAGGGGGTCTGGAGCGAAATCCTCGGCTTCTTAGCGGTCACGTTCGCCATGATCAACGTGGTCGGCGGCTATCGCGTCACTGACCGCATGCTGGCCATGTTCAAGAGAAAGTAGGAGGCCGGCCATGAGTTTGACTTGTCATCTGTTTGGCCTGCTCGCCCAGGCCGCGCCCGCCACGCAGGAAGTTACGGAAGCGGCCGTGGGGAACGACCTGCGCTCCCTGGGCATCACCCTCGCATATCTGCTGGCGGCCGCCCTGTTTATCTTCGGGTTGCGCATGCTGTCGCACCCGCGCACCGCGCGGCAGGGCAATTGGCTCTCCTCAGTGGGTATGCTGATCGCCATCGTGGTGACGCTGGCCGACCGCGAAATCGTCAGCTACACGACCATCATCGCCGGCCTGGTGGTGGGTTCGGCCATCGGGTGGATTCTGGCCGTGCGGGTGCAGATGACCGCCATGCCGCAGATGGTCGGGATGTTGAACGGCTTCGGCGGGCTGGCTTCGGGGCTTGTGGCGCTGGCGGAGTACATCCGCGTCTATATCGACCCGAACCGCGACCCGCGGCTCGATGTGTTGATCGCGATCGGCCTGAGCGCGCTGATCGGCATGGTGACTTTCACCGGCAGCATGACGGCCTTTGGCAAGCTGCAAGGCTGGAAAATCCGTGGCAAACCCCTGAGCAATCCGCTGCTGCTGCCGCATCACCACCCGATCAACATCGCGCAAGTGCTGATCGCGGTCGTTCTCATAGCCGTGCTGGTATCCAACTATGAAGCGGCCTGGGCGATAGTTCTTCTTTACCTGCTGGCGGCGGTGCTGGGCGTGATGCTGGTGACGCCGATCGGTGGAGCCGACATGCCCGTAGTTATCTCGCTCATGAACTCGTATTCGGGCCTGGCGGCGATGACCACCGGCTTCGTGCTGGATAACTACGCCCTGATCATCAGCGGCTCGCTGGTGGGCGCGTCGGGCATCATCCTGACGAAGATCATGTGCAGCGCCATGAACCGCTCACTCCTGAACGTCATCGCCGGCGGATTCGGGCAGGAGTTAACCGCGGCGGGCGAGACATCCGGCGGCGAGCGCACGGTGCGCAAGATGGACGCCGAAGAAGCGGCCATGGTGCTGGAGTCGGCGCAGAAGGTCTTCATTATTCCTGGCTATGGCATGGCTGTCGCCCAGGCGCAGCACGCCGTGGCCGAGTTGGGCGACATTCTCCGCAAAAAGGGCGTGGACGTGCGCTACGGGGTGCATCCGGTGGCCGGGCGCATGCCGGGGCACATGAACGTCCTGCTGGCCGAAGCCAACGTCCCGTACGAAATGCTCTCCGATCTCGAGCTGAACTCGGAGATGGAGCAGTGCGACGTGGCCTTGGTGATCGGGGCCAATGACGTGGTCAACCCGGACGCCCGCCGCCCCGGAAGCCAGATCGCCGGCATGCCGATCTTCGACGTTGACAAGGCCCGCACGGTCATGGTCTGTAAGCGCAGCTTGAATCCGGGTTTTGCCGGGATTGAGAACGAGCTGTTCTTCAACCAGAACACCGTGATGCTCTTCGGCGACGCCAAGAAGATGGTGACCGGCATCGTCAGTGAGCTGAAGGGCAAGTAGCGGCGCCGACGGCGCGCCTGAACGGGCGGCTGTGGAATGAGCACAGCCCGCAGCGGGCACTTTTTTCGGTCGTGTCGAACGGGTCCTTGAATGAGGCCGGTGCTGATAGGACGCTCCGGCCTGGCGGCTCCGTTGAAAAGGCCTGATTGCAGTCTCGATTGCACCCAGACGATAACACCAGCATCGCCAGCGGCGCTTATCATGACGCTCGATCTGCAGGAAGTAATCGCGGACTGGAATGCCGAACCGGGTGAAATCAGCGCGCGGCTGATCGTTGGCCGCGACGGCGGCGAGCTCTTGCAGCTCCGGGTCGACTTGGGGCTCATGCAGATGTTTCCCGAGGGGCGCCCGGATGGAAAGCGTCACCACGGCCTGCCGACCGTGCTGGATTATGTGGAGCACGAAGCCCGGCTGGGGCGCGTGCAAGTCGCGGAGGAAGATGCGCGCGAGCTGCAGCGCGAACTTTACCAGATGAACTACCGCCGCCTGGCCTCGTCCAGCCTGGTCGAAGATTGTCTCATGCACAAAGACGTCGACAATGCCCGCCGGCACGTCGAGCGGGCGCTGCGCGATATCGACGGTTGCCTGAGGCGCATTGACGTCATTGAGCGCTGCGGCCGATCCGGCGGCGTTGTGCTCCGCCCCACGCTGACCTTCCACCGCGGGCGACTACGGGTGCAGCGCGCGATTCTGGACGACCGCTACGAGGATGCAATTGATGAGGCGTTGCGCGGGCGGTGCGCTCTGGAGGAGGTTCTGGAGGAGATGGGGTATGAGGAAGAACAGCGCCGCAGCGACCCGGGCGTCGTCTTCCTGCACGCGCTGGCACAGCGACTGCGCCGCGAATACGGCATCGACTTAACGCTTACCGAACGCCTGAACGCGGCCGTGGCGGAGGAGGATTACGCCCTTGCGGCCGAATTGCGCGAGGAACTGAAGCGGCGCGCCGCCACCCGCCCCAAAGCCCGACCAGAAAACGAAACTAACCCCTGAGCCTGCTCGATTCTCGACGCAAGCGCATCTCAGTATTGATTGGTGACTTGCGGCTTGCACGTTCCGGCAGCGCCGGCTTGTTAGGGCCGGCGCCGCCGGTATGCGATCGGTCGGAAAACCGCGATTCGGTCTAGACGACCATGTCCTTGAGGCCCTTGAGCGGGCGAATCTTGACCACTTTGCGGGCCGGCTTGGCTTTGAACATCATTTCCTGGCCGGTGAAGGGATTGATACCCTTGCGGGCCTTGGTCGCGGGCTTGACGATGACATTGATTCTCATCAGGCCGGGGACTGCGAAAGTCTTCGGGCCCCTGGTCAGATCCTTCTTGATCATCTCACTCAGGCCGCCGAACAGGGCCGCGACCTGTTTGCGTGTGATGCCCGCCTTCTCGGCGAGTTCGTTGAAGATCTCCGACTTGCTCCGGGGCTTTCCTGCCCCAACTTTCTTCGCTGCCTTAGCCATCCTTGCTCGTCCTCCCGGGCTCCTGCGGCGCTTGCGGCGCCGGGCCCGTTACTGCTGTTACGAACGCGCATTTCCCATTCCGTTCGCAGGCGCCACTGCCTGCGCTCAAGCTGGGTTTTTGACCGCGCCACGGAAGTACACAACTTTTTGCACGAAATTCGCGTTCCGTCAAGGGCTTCTTGTGCAAAACATGCAGAAAACTCGGGCTTTTTGCGACTTTAGGCGTCGTTCGGCCAGCGCTGGCCGCCAAAAACCGCTCCGCGCCGGCAATCGCTCCGCCCTAGCAAGACGAACGGTTGGTCAAGAACACGGTCTACGGTGCTCGGGCTGGGCCTTCACCCCGGGCGCGCTTGACCGCTACCTGCCCAGGAGCGCCTCCACAAACGGGTCACTATCGAAGACGTTCACCGCGCCGTCGGCATTGCAATCCGCCGCCTCGAGATAACACCTCAGGTGCAGATCTTCCAAGTGTCCATGTCGCGCCCCAGACCCTCGCCCAGTGAGGTAGTCGAAACCGGTTACGCCGCGCCCGACGTCCGACCAGGCGGACCCGTCCCTCTTTGCGAGGCACGGCCCCGAGCTCTCATAGTAGAGCGCGGGCCCATTGCCATCGTCAAAGACGGCCAGGCGCACACAGTCAGAAAGGCTACCAGGGAGACGCTGCCAACGGTCGCCCGCCCGCGGGCTCTGGACGTCTAGCCTTGCAGACGCCGATCAGGGGTTGGGGGGCAGGGCGCCCGGGTCCGCATTGATCACGTCAATCAGCCGCCGCAGACGCCCGAAGCTCTTGCGATTGAACGCAAACTTCAGCCGCGGTTTTTCGGCCAATTCACCATCTTCGGCCGGCAACGCCCCGGTCTGCTCGAAGCGTCCGCGTGCCAGGACGTCGCCGAAAGTGTCGTTCAGCAGTTCCAGCGTGCTGGGCAGTAGAGGCCGCTCGAGCCGCAAGACGAGGTCGCTGCCGACGTAGCGCATGGAGTGGTAAACGCGGTAGAACTCGCGAACTACGCGCACTGCCAGCCCGACGTCGTCAGTAATCGTGAACAGGTCCATGTCCTCGGGGCAGATCATTCCGGCCCGCAGCAGTTCCGCTTCCACGTAGTCGCGCCAGCGCAGCCAGTACGTACCGCCGGGGCGCTCCACGAGTACTACGGGGACGATGGGCGCCTTGCCGGTCTGCACCAGCGTCAGCGTTTCAAACCCCTCATCGAGCGTTCCGAAGCCGCCCGGAAATAGTGCGACGGCGGAGGCCTCCTTGATGAACACCAGCTTGCGCGTGAAGAAATATCGGAAGTTGACCAGCTTATCATCCGCGGCGATCACCGTGTTGGTCTTCTGCTCGAACGGCAGCCGGATCGCCACCCCGAAACTGGCCGCCCGTCCTGCGCCGTGGTGCCCGGCCTTCATGATCCCGTCGCCGGCCCCCGTAATAATCATCCAGTTGCTCTCGCTAATCTGCCGCGCAAACTCCACCGCGGCCTGGTAATTTGGGTCGTCTTCCGGGGTCCGGGACGAACCGAAAATGCTGATCTTGCGAATCTCCGAATACGGGGCGAAGACACGCAGCGCGTAGCGCAACTCCGCCAAGGCTTTGTTCAGCAGCTTCAGATCCCCCCGCCCGGCGCCGTCCCGCGCCAGCCGGCAAAGAGTTATCAGCATATCCTTGAATAGATCCTGGTTCGGGCCAGGCAACTGATTTTCGATGAAACGCTCGATGTCGGCCTCGCGCCGGCTGCGGCGCAGGGCGTCGGTTTGATCCTGAATCTCTTTGGGCACGCGTGCTCCTGAGGCAAGTTGGCTGTCGATGCCGGATGTCTCTTTATGACACTCGGAGGCTGGAATCGGTTCTCGCATGATTGACACCGCCGGACGGTTTATTCTACGATAGTCACCCGCAATGGTGCGCGTATCGTCCCGGCGCGGTGGGACCGAAGCAACATGGCACTTGAATCCTTAAGTTCACTCGCCCTGGCCGCTTACATCGTCGTGTTAAGCCTCGTATGCATCTACGGGGCTCACCGCTACTTTCTCGTCGGCCTGTATTATCGGTTCCGCAAGGCCGGCCGGTCCTGCGCCAGCCGTTTTACCGACCTGCCCTGGGTAACCGTGCAGCTCCCGATGTTCAACGAGCGCTACGTCGCCCAGCGGATCATCGAGCAGGCTTGCCGTATCGATTACCCTGCCGACCGGCTCGAAATCCAGGTTCTGGATGATTCCACCGACGACACGCAGACCATCGCCCGCAAAACCGTCGAGCGCATGCGGGCCGCCGGGCACAACGTCGTCTACGTTCACCGTGACAACCGCACCGGCTACAAGGCCGGCGCCCTCGAGGCCGGCCTGAAAACCGCCCGCGGCGAGTTCGTCGCCATCTTCGACGCGGACTTTCTGCCGCCAGAGCGGATACTCCAGGACACGATTCACTACTTCACTGACCCGGCGATCGGCATGGTCCAGACCCGCTGGGCCCATCTGAACCGGGATGTCTCGGTCCTGACTCAGGCCCAGGCCGTACTCCTCGACGGGCACTTCATGATCGAGCACACCGCCCGAAACCGTTCCGGGCGCTATATGAGCTTCAATGGCACCGGCGGGGTGTGGCGGAAAGCCGCCATTACCGACGCCGGCGGCTGGCAGCACGACACCTTAACGGAGGATCTCGACCTTTCCTATCGGGCTCAACTGCGCGGCTGGCGGTTCGTCTTCCTGCCGGATTTGACGTCTCCGGCCGAGCTGCCGCCCGAGATGACGGCGTTCAAGGCTCAGCAGCACCGCTGGACCAAGGGCGGCGCGCAGACGTGCCTGAAGCTGCTGCCGCGCGTTCTAAGGAGTCCCGCGGAGTGGTGGATCAAGCTTGAAGCGTTCTTCCACCTCACGAGCTGCGTCGTGTACATTTTGATTGTTCTGCTGAGCTTGCTGCTGGGCCCGGCGCTTTATGCCAAGGTGATCATCGGCAAAGATCCGCCTTGGCTGATCAGGTACGAATCGGTGCTGTTCGTCATCGGGTTCGGCGCACCACTGCTGTTCTACATCCTGAGCCAACGCGCCCTGCAGCGCGGATGGTTTAGCAGCATTAAGTACATCCCGGCACTGATGGCCGTCGGGGCGGGAATCGCATTCAACAACGCCATCGCCACACTCGAGGGTTTTTTCGGCAAGACCGGTGAGTTCGTTCGCACGCCCAAGTTCGGCGAAGAGGCACGAAAGACCGGGGATTGGCGGCACCGCTTGGCCGGTTTTCGCCACCGCCGCTCATGGCAGGTCTGGGCCGAATTCGGAATCGCGCTCTACTTGATCGCGTGCTTGGTCGGCCTATTCTTCTTCGACAACTGGTACGAGCGCGTCTCGGCCGCCATCCCGTTCCTGCTCATCTTCATCGGCGGCTACCTCTACGTCGCGCTGGAGACGTTCTACACGCAATGGCACGCCAGCCGGCACGCGGCGCAATCTTCGCCGTCATGAGGGTGTGTGCCGCTGCTTGAAAACGCAGTGTGTGCCACTGCTTGAAAGCGCAGCTCCAAGCAGTGCCGGGGGCGGTGTGTGGGCGTGATAAGGTGATAGGGTGATAAGGGGCATCCGCGAATCACTTATCACTTTATCACTCTATCACTTTATCACTCTGTTGCCATTCGCGTCGCTACCGGATTTGCCTTACCCAGCCCGCCGCGTCTTGCCGCTTGACCGAGTTCCCCGAGCCGACCGCCGCTCTTTGGCTACACTCCCGGCGGCCAGCCGCCGTCGAAACTCGCCCAATTGGCGCAGCACGCGTAACGCTTCGTCATAGGCCGCTTTGTGTTCGGCATCGATATCCCGCGCCCATACTGACTCCATGATCAGCACCGACAGCGGCTCGCCCAAGCGACGCTCAAAAAGCGCAAGATGGTCGAGCGTAAAACTGCGCTCGCCTTTGGCCACCCGGCTTACAAACGACTCGCTCAGCCCCACCATTTCTCCGATTTGCCGCAGCGTCTTGCCCTGCTGCCGCAGGTAGGCCACCAGGGCCATGCAAATTTCCTGTCCCGGCGTGAAAGCACTCACGAGTTCGCCGCCTTTCGTTGTAGCCTGACACGCGGGACTCACACGGCGCGCCTCACTGCGTGCCACTGCTTGAGAGCGAAGCTTCCTGATCGCGCGAGTACCGCCGCGGGTCTACCCTGAGTATACGAGCGACTTGCCCAATAGGCAAGTTAAGCCGGCAAATCAAAACGGCCCCCTGGAGTCACCCCGGGGGCGCCGCCGCCCGGCAGCCTTGCCGGCGCACGAAGGCCTCGTTTTGCGTTTTGCATTCATCGTCTGTACCTTGCGCCCATGACGCGCGACGAGGTTTGCTCCAAGTTCCTCGAATCCCTCCCGTACACCCTCTATCCGTTCCAGGAAGAGGCCCTGCTCGCCTGGTTCGCCTCCGAGGCCGGCGTGCTGATCGCCGCGCCGACCGGGATGGGCAAGACGCTCATCGCCGAGGCGGCCGTGTTCGAGGCGTTGCACACCGGCCAGCGGCTGTATTACACCACGCCGCTTATCGCGCTCACTGACCAGAAGTTCCGCGATTTCCAGGAATTGGCCGAGCGCTGGGGCTTTCGCCGCGACGACGTCGGCCTGATCACCGGCAATCGCCGCGTGAACCCGGAGGCCCCGGTGCGCGTCGTCGTGGCCGAAATCTTGCTCAACCACTTAATCGCCGAAGACCCGGCCATCGCGGACATGGAACACGTCGGCGCCGTCGTAATGGACGAGTTCCACAGCTTCAACGACTTCGAGCGCGGCGTCGTCTGGGAGCTGTCGCTTGTGCTGCTGCCCAAGCACGTGCGCGTCATGCTGCTGTCGGCCACCGTCGGAAACCCCTACGACTTCGCCTATTGGCTGGAAAAGAAGCACGGCCGCAAACTCGACGTGGTGATCACGCAGGAGCGGCGCGTACCGCTCGAATATCACTGGGTCGAGGACAAGCTGCTGCACGAACACCTGGTGCAGATGGTCTCGTCGAACGACTCGGAAAACCGCACGCCGGCCCTCGTATTCGCCTTCAACCGCGACGATTGCTGGGAGCTGGCCGAAAAGCTCAAAGGGCTGGCGCTGGTCTCAAACAAGCAGAAGCAGGAGATTGAGGCCGTTCTCGCCGAGCGGCAGGCTGACCTGGCCGAGGGCGTCGGGCCGAAGCTGAAGCAGATGCTCCTGCGCGGCGTCGGCGTACACCACGCGGGCGTGCTGCCGCGGCACAAGGAGATCGTCGAAGACCTCTTCGAACGCAAGCTGGTGCCATTCGTCTGCTGCACCGAAACACTGGCCGCTGGCATCAACCTGCCGGCCCGCTCGGTCGTCCTCGTCACGCTGCTCAAGGGCAAGCATGGCGAGAAAAAACTCATCCCAGCCAGCAGCGCCCACCAGATGTTCGGGCGCGCCGGCCGGCCGCAGTTCGACAAGCAAGGCTACGTTTACGCCGTCGCGCACGACGACGACGTGAAGATCAACAAGTGGCGCAAGAAGTACGACCAGATTCCGGCCCAGACCAAGGACCCCGGCCTGCTGCGGGTCAAAAAGGACTTGGAGCGCAAACGCCCGACGCGCCGCAAGTCCGAGCAGTACTGGAGCGAAGGGCAGTTTAAGACGCTGATAGCGGCCGGACCGGCCAGCTTGTCGAGCCGGTCGATGATTCCATACCAGGTGCTGCTGTACCTGCTGACGCGCACCGGCACGCTGCACGAGACGCGCGATTTCCTGAGCAAGCGTTTCAACTCACCTGACCGCATCGAGAAGTTCCAGGCGCAGCTCAACTTCATGCTCGACAACCTGCAGGCGCTGGGCTACCTGAAGCGCTCCGAAGACGGCGATCACGTGACGCTCGACGAGAGCATCCGCAAGCTGCTGAACTTCCGCAGCGTCGACCCGCTATACGGGGCGTTCGCGGCCGAGATGCTGAACTTCAGCAACTTTACCGAGAAGGTGCTGGTGCTGGAGTCAGTCCTGCCGCTGCCGCCGCCGGTGCTGCGGAAGGTGCCGATCCCCGAGGACCTGCCGAAGGGGCCGCTGCAATCCCAAGTGCTGGAGCCGCAGCTTATCGCGATGGGCGTGAAGCTGACCGGGCCGGAGCCCGACGAGGACGCGCCGCCCGAGAAGCCGCGCTGGATGCGGGCCTCGTGGGAACTTAACGACGAGGAAGAGCGTCCGCCGACGTTCCCGGAAATGCTGCCGATCATCTTCCAGACGCGCCTGGCGGCTCCGGAGCCGGTAATGGTTGAGCCCAAGTGGGTGGCCGGCGGGACGTTCGAGCTCGATTGCGAGTTCTTCAAATTCGTTCGCAGCCGCGACCTGATCAAGCAGGAGGGCTTGATCCTGCGGCATCTATTGCGGCTAGTGATTCTTGCGGGGGAATTCCAGATGCTGACGCAAGACCCCGAATACGAAGAGATTGCCGAGCAGACCACGCGTTGCTGCCGCCGCGTTGATGAACGCTATACCGAGC
The DNA here is from genome assembly GCA_018056925.1 of Phycisphaerae bacterium. Lineage (GTDB taxonomy): Bacteria > Planctomycetota > Phycisphaerae > UBA1845 > Fen-1342 > JAAYXS01. The sequence continues at coordinate 879 of JAGPEO010000056.1, read as the reverse complement.
GCTTCCTGGCGGAGGCGGAGAGCATGCGCGCCTCGGCGCTGGCGAAGGGCTGACAGAAGGTTTCAAGTCTCGAGTTTGAAGTACTTTTCTCATGTTCGCACTTTCCCACTTTCCCACTTTCCCACTTTCCCACGTTCCCACGCATTATTAGTTGTTAGTAGTTAGTTGTTAGTTGTGGCCCCCGCACCCTTCCTGGCCCCGGCCTTTTTAAACAGTCGGTTAGTCGCCCGCCATTCCATGCACTAACTCGATATTGACCCCCAATTTAGTCGCAATTCACTGCGGCAACGTAGAAGAATGTTAATGGCTAAGCAGTCGTCGCCGGGCGGCGCCGATCGTTGGACGCTCCCGCACGCTGCATTACAGATCGGCCAAGCGCCGAAGGAAGGCACAGAATGTTGTTTGCGAGTGCGATGAAGGTTGCCGGTTTGCTGTCTTTGTGTGTCGGCCTGACGGCATTAACGCCGGCGAACGCCGAGAACCCACGCTGCCCGGCTGGCGCGGTTTGTCCGCAACCCGGTATGACGGATTCCGACGCCTTGCCCCCGAACGCCAGGCCCGGCGAGTGCTACACCAAGGTGTACGTGCCGCCCGAATTCGCGACCGTAACGGAACGCATCAAGGTCCGCGACGCTTACGATGAACTCGAAGTAGTCCCGGCCCGTTATGAGTGGGTCGAGGAGCGCGTGTGTGTCAAAGAGGCTTCGGAGGAACTCAGAGTAGTGCCGGCGCAATTCGCCATGCGCCCCGTGACATTTGAGGCGCAAGCGGGGGGGACGGAGTGGCAAGTTAACGCCAACCCAACTTGTGTCGCCTACCCCGGTCAGCCCGCGCAGGACGTGTTCTGCCTGGTGAGCCATCCGCCGCTTCTGCAGACGA
>JAGPEO010000370.1 GCA_018056925.1 Phycisphaerae bacterium | reverse complement strand
AGCTGTGTTCCACTGCTGGGACATCATTTTGTACGTCGTTTATAGGCTAGCGGGCGCGCTTTCGGGACTGTCTTTACGCAGAATTTGGGCTACAATGACCGCAACGAGCTGATCAGCAGCAGCCGGAGCGATGATGCGGCGTTGGCGCGCGGCTATGCGTATGATCCGATCGGGAACCGGACGCAGCACACGGAGGGCTCGCCTACGCCGGTGACGACGATGTACACGCGGAACGATCTGAATCAGTACACGCACGTGTACCGCTACGGCGATCCGCAGGCAGCCCTGTTCCCGGATTATGACGAGGACGGGAACCTGAGTGCGCTGGGGGTGGCCGGGGACATGAACTGCAACGGCGTGGTGAACACGTTCGACATTACCCCGTTCACGCTGGCCCTGACGGACCCGGCTGCGTATCAGCAGCAGTACCCCGACTGTGACATCATGCAGGCGGATTTGAACGGCGATGGCCTGGTGAACAATTTTGACATCGACTACTTCATGCAGGCGGCGGGGAACGTGGGCGTCAAATACGAATGGGACGCCGAAAACCGCCTGACGCGCGTGGGGCCGCTGCGCACGCCGCTGTCGGGGGACGTCGAAGTGCGGTTCGCGTACGACTACCTCGGGCGGCGGGTCGAGAAGATCGTATCGGAGTACCGCACAACGCCGATGGCCGGGTGGTATGAGACGAGCCGGCGGCGGTACGTGTGGGCCGGGTGGTTGATGCTGTTGGAGCTGGACGGCAGCAACAACATCGTGCGGAAGTACACCTGGGGCCTGGACCTGGCCGGGCAGGCGGGAGGGCGAGGCTCTGCCGAGCCGGGCGCCGGTTTGCCGGAGGCGCTCGAGGCGGCCGGCGGAATAGGCGGCCTGCTGGCGGTGTACGATCTGAACGACACGCCGGGCGCGGGACAGACCGGCGACGATCTCCAATACGTGTATACGTATGATGGCAACGGCAACGTGGTGCAGGTGCTGGACTGGGCGGCATCCTCGGCGGTCGAGGCGATAAAGGCCCGCTATGAATACGACCCATATGGGAACGTCGTCGCGCAGGGCGGCGACTACGCCGAGCGTAACCCCTTCCGCTTCAGCACGAAGTACTGGGACGACGAGACGGGGCTGGGGTACTGGGGCTACCGGTACTACAGTTCGCGGATGGGGCGGTGGATTAGTCGGGATCCGATTTTCAGAAGTGAATCTCCCAACCTGAACGCCGCGCTGCACAACGATCCCTTGAGCTGGATTGATCCGGACGGGCGTCAAGAGCACTGGGGCGGTCCGGTTTCGGAGCCGCCGCTGCCGCTGCCGCCGACCTCGGGCCCTGCCAGCCAGCCAGCGGTTGACAAGTCGAAGGCCTGCTGCGTCTACCGAGAGGTCAGCTCGAGTGCGGATTCGCACGGAATGGGCGTACACACTAACACGTGCTACAAGGTCCATCGATGCCCGCCTGGTGCAACGAGTCCTGGGCAGTGCTGCTGCCCGTGCTCGTCTCGCGGCGTGGGCAGTTCTTACACGCGCACGGTCGCGAGTGCGGACTGGGGAAGCTGCTGCTTCTGCACAATCAGGCGCATGATGAACGGTCCTGGCGGGCATCAGGAGCTCGAGGTGAGTTGTCCCGCCTCGGAGGCGGGACCGGCCTTCCATCTTACCGTTGATCGTTTTCCGCGGGGAAACATCATCAGTAAGGGCGTCGTGACGATTTCGCGGTGGCCAAGCATCTTCGGTACCGTGGTCGACGAGAAAACCGTTGCGTGTGTTGACGGACAGCGCTACAAGGCCCAGCTCGAAGCCGCGTACCCCAAGTCGGCGACCGGCGGAAATGAGCGCGATTGGGAGTTAGACGTTTACCCGTTTCGGCAATGCTGGACCTTCACCTGGTCTTGGTACCGGTCGGCTCCGCCGCAGATTTCGCCTTGTGGATTCTAGTTGCGAGCTCTAGGTGTCGAATGCATATGAGGGCCTCGGCTTGGCTTAAGATCGGCATTCTTGTCGTCGGCGTCGGTGCGGCCGTGCTAGTGCCCGCGAGCATCCACCGGGGCCGTTACTACCGCTCCCTCAACCAGTTCTACACGCTTCTTACCGTCGGACGCGCGTGTTTGCTTTACCAGCGCGAATGCGGAGGTGCGCCGACCGACGTGGCGGACCTGCTCCGCACCGGTTGTCTAAGGCGGAGCGCAAATGGTGAGTGGGTCGACACGCGGCGTGGTACAAATGGCTGGAGGACAGCGTACGAAGATGCGCTGCGCGTCAGACTTCTGGTTCCAGCAACCTCAGCCTCGTGTGAATGGCAGGGCGGTCTGCTGATCGACAAGGCGACGGCGGCGCCGTTTGCGCTAGTTGACATGGATGATGCGGCTGTCTGGCGTGAGCACGTTGACTTGGCAAACAAGCACCTGGCGCAAGACTGGCTTAAGATGATCAATGGAGAGCCCATACCCGACTGGTGACAATCGCGCGGATGCCGGGCACCCGAAAAGTCCGCACGGGAGGGAGGCGCATGTGCCCGCGGCTATGAACTGCAATGGTGTTGGCGCTGACCCTTGACACGCCCGGCACCGCGGCGCGGTGCGGACCGCTTTGCGGTTCGCGGGGCTTCGGCGGAACGGGCGTGTCAAGGGCTGAGCAATCCGGCGCAATATGCGCAGCAGTATCCGGAGTGCGACATCATGCGGGCCGACCTGAACCCTTGACACGCGGCAATTTCTGACGCCTGAGGCGTCAGAGTCGCTCGCACCGAGTTGGTGAGACAGCGCAGGCGGGCGTAAGATGACAGGCGATAGGAACTGGAGCGATGACCAACTCACGAGCGACGCCGTGTGTCAAGGGGAATGGTGACGGCCTGATTAACTCCTTCAACGTTGGCTGCCTGAGTGACGCGATGGGCAACGCGGCCACGCGCTTCGAGTGGGACGCCGAAAACCGCCTCACGGCCGCCTATTCGGCGTTCCCGCAAGCGGGCGACAAGAAGGTCACGTTCAAGTACGACTACCTGAACCGGCGCGTCGAAAAGAACGTCTACGACTGGACGGGGTCGGCCTGGTCGGCGACGCCGTCGCAGGTGCGGCGGTTTGTGTATGCCGGGCACCTGTTGCTGATGGAGGTAGACGGCGGCAACAATATCGTGCGGAAGTACAGCTGGGGCCTGGACTTGGCCGGGCAGGCGGGAGGGCGAGGCTCTGCCGAGCCGGGCTCCGGTTTGCCGGAGGCCCTGGAGGCGGCCGGCGGGATCGGCGGCCTGCTGGCGGTTTACGATTTGAACGACACGCCGGGCGCCGAACAGACCGGCGACGATCTGCAGTATATCTACGCGTATGATGGCAACGGCAACGTGGTGCAGGTGCTGGACTGGAGCGCTTCGTCCGCGACGGCGGCCATCGTCGC
>JAGPEO010000369.1 GCA_018056925.1 Phycisphaerae bacterium | reverse complement strand
GGGCACGACGCGGCGACGGCTGCAAAGGCAGCGACGGCGGTCCAGAAGAAACTGGGGAAACGGCTTTCGGTAATGGTTTGATTGCGGATCATTCGCTGGGCTCCTGGGGCACCTGATCCTGGGCCTGCAAGTCCGATTCGGGACGCGCTTTAATTTCCTCCCCCGATGCTTCCGCACTGGCCGGCGCAGCTTTGCGGCTCCCGCCCGGGCTAACAGCCATCGCCAACTGTGCAGATTGAGCCGGTTGTAAGGCAGCGCTGCCGCTCGTCGCCGAACCCGTGAGCGGGTCTCGTTGCGACTCGACGCGCTCGCGTGAGTCGCGGCTCTGGAATTGGATCGTCTCAACCTGGTTGCCGCGGTACACCTGCACCACCCACGGCGGATTTGCAGGCGCCGGCGGTACGGCGGCCGGCGCGGGTGCGGCTGGTTCCGCCGCGGCTTCGGCCGGCTCCGGCGATCGGGCGAAAAGCTTGCTCAGCCAGCCCCCGACCGGGCTGGACTGTTCTTTGTCTCTTTGATCGCTGTCGGCGACCTTCGGCGGGCCGGCCAGCAGTTCGGAGTCGCTGACCGTCCGGCCGGGGCCGATCTCCTGCGCGTCATCCGCGCCGCGCATGCTCAGCTTGATCTTTCCACGCTGCTCTGCCAAATGCAGAATCGGCACGGCGTCCGGCTTCACCAGCAACGTAACCGCGCGTGCCGGACGACTGGTCTTGCCTTCAGTCTCCGTCCCGGCCGGGCTGATGCGCGCCCCCACGGCGGCCACTTGCACGTCCTCGATCAGCGTGCGGGCGATCGTCTCGCGCCGGTTGCCGTCCTGAGTCTGGAAGTAGCCGATCACGTCCACGTGACAGCCAGGCTCGAGGTGAAAGTCCACGCCTGAGCCTTCGTCCACCTTAACCGCCACTGCCCGCAGTCCTGGCGGAACGTGCACGCCCGCCGGCGAGCCGGGCGGCAATAACATCGGTTCGAGGATTGGCAGATCCGCCGGGACGTCGACGTGCGGCACCCGTCCAATAAGGTTGTCCTTTTCGCGAACCGCGGCCGGCGGGACGAGGTCCTTCGGGAACTGCACGGCCTTCAGCATCTCCGCCGTGATCTGCGTGCCGCGCGGCACGATCGCCGCGGGCGCCCACAGTTGTACAGTGGCAGAGGGAGCCCCCTTGGCGCGCTGCAATGTGCTGACGCCAATCTTGAGTGCCAGCCCTCCGATGCAGAGGCCGGCGATTAGTGGCACAAAGCTCTTGACGTTCATTTCCCGACACCTCGGGCGCTATTTCCGGGCGCGCACCCGGGCCGCCCTGAACTCGGGCGGCCTGCCTGGTTGCCCGGCGCGAACTGCCGCGCCGCGGCGCGCGTCCTTCCCATCCGCCAGCGCCGATTTGAAATCTCAAACTGAGATCTCAAATCGCGCTTACCGCAGCTCCGCTCCACGCAGCGCCGCGTTTGCAGCGCTGCACCCGCTAGCGCCGCTTGCTCCACCGCGGCACTGCACCTGCCGGCGCCGCTTAGTCCACCCCTTCCTTTCTCATCGAACAGGTTGCACCGAGGTCGTAGTCGGTACTGCCAAAGAAGCTGCCAATCAGCGTCACGTCGGCGTACGGCACCGTCACCTGCACCGTTTCCGTCGCATCCGAGGGCGTCGCGTGCGTGATGTTCACGTTATAGGTCGTGACGCCCAGCGGATTCAAAAAGCCGGCCACCCGCTCGCGAATGTCCGCATCCGTCGAGCCCGGCAGGGCCGCGACCCGCGCCCCCTCGCGAGCCGCAGTCGTAAGACCCTGCCGGACGGTGAATACCCAGCCGTATTCGATGATGCCGAACAGCATCGTCAGCAGCAGAGGCGTCACCACCGCCATCTCCACGGCGGCCGCCGCCCAGCGCTTCCTTCCTTTCGTGAGTCTCACGTTAGCCACCCTCCAAGGTAGTAAGTCAGCAATACCACCAGCGTCCCTGCCGTCAGTGGCACGCCGTATGGCAGAAGCTGACTAGTCGCGCCGAAGGTCCGCGCTCCGCCGAACTCGCTGAACGCGGTCTCGGCGCTGCGCACCTTCGTCATGATGGTTTGCATGTTCACCAGGGCGTGCGCAGTCCGCCCGCTTGAGACAATCATGATGATTGCAACACAACCGCCGATAATGCTGCCGGCCGCAAAGCTCAGCAGCGTCAACCATGGGCCCAGCCAACACCCGATCGCCGCCATCAGCTTCACGTCCCCGGCGCCCATGCCGTGCATCAGCCAGGGCACGATCAGCACGCCCAGCCCCACCAGCATCCCCAGCAGCCCGGCACTGACGCCACTCCAACCGAAATGCGCGGCCTGAGCCGCCAGGCCGGCCGCGGCCAAGGTCGCGTTCAGCCAGTTCGGCACGCGGCGTTGCGCATAGTCGACCCACGAGGCGTAAATGATGCCGGGAACCAGGATGGCCCAGGTTGTTTCCCAAAATCCCAAAGTCATTCTTGCGCTTCCTTTTCTGTTGTGTCCCATAAGCGGCGCTGGAGCTGCTGCCGCGCCCGTCTTTACACTTGGCCGCTAGAAACACGGACGGCGACGTCGCCGTGAGCGACCGCCGCCGTCCGCACCTTCTCAACCGCGACGACGCGGTCGCCTCAGATTAGCTGCCACCCGGCGCGCCCGTGGGCAGCCCTTCCGACACCGTGTTGAATACGCCATTCACGGTGTTGCCCAACAGTGTGATGCCCGCAATGCAGACGATGATCACCAGCGCCAGCATGACCGCGTATTCGGTCGCGGTCGGACCATCCTCGTTGATCAGGAATTGTTTGATCCGATTCAGCATACCTTCTCCTTTTTGCTACGCAGCAAACCCTGTTGCGACAGCCGCTTCCGTGCCTTGGAACTCCTTCCGGATTCCGCTCCGGAGGCACCTGCGGGGTTTGTGGCACCGGCGCCTCGCCGGTGTCGCGTCTGCCAACCCCGATTAACGTCAGTGGCCTCGTTCGGCCCGGTCCCCCCGAGGCACTCATTCCTGAGTTGGCTTTCTCCCGCTTTCGCGGAAGACGCCAATCCAAGTTTCGAAAACGTTCCCGGCCCGTGCAAAAAAATTTCGCGAATTGCGGCCCCTGCGGCCGGCCCCATGGTTATTTGGGGCCTTACCCCGCGTGTTGGGCCGAATAGAATGATTAGTCCGGAAAATATTCATGCTGCCGTGAGGTCGGGTCGCGGGACCCGAACTTCTGCTTGGGAGAGTAGGATGCAGGTGATTGCTGATCTGTGCGTCGTTCCGCTGGGAGTTGGGTTGTCAGTTTCAAAGTACGTGGCGGCCTGCGAGCGCGTGCTGGCCGAGGCAGGCCTGAAAACGCGGCTGCACGCCTACGGGACCAACATCGAAGGCGAGTGGGACCAGGTTTTCGCCGCCATCAAGCGCTGCCACGAAGT